>JAEZJL010000437.1 GCA_023415815.1 Bacillota bacterium
ACGAACAGCGGGAAAGCGAATCGCACCTTAGATACATCGCCTGGAAGAACGATATGGACGAGGAATATAAAAGGAAAAAAAGAGCAGAGGCGAAGAAATCAAGGCCCAAGAACAAGTCTTGAGCATAACAGCCATGAGCCATTCAAAAGCTGCGGCGCCGTCCGCAGCTTTTGAATGCTTATACGGCTGTGCCAGGCTTAAGGGCAATGAGCTTCTGGCGCCCTCAGCCGAGAACCTCCGCGGTTTCCCTGAGCTGTTTGCGTATTTCTATCTTCTGAGGACATTTTTCTTCACATAAGCCGCACTCAACGCATTCCGAAGCCTTTTTCCCCTTCATCCAGTCCACGTTGCCTATCAGGCCGTACTGCTCCCTGGCGTACCCGGTGATATTGTATATGCGGTGATAGTTCATCAGCTGGAAATTCAGCGGTATGTTTACATCGGACGGGCACGGCATGCAATAGTTGCAGCCCGTGCAGTACAGGTCGGCCATCCGCTTTTTTTCCACGACGGAGGCATTGATCCTGTCTATCTCGTCCGCTGTCAGAGGCGTATCGTTTGAAGCTATGCGGGCGTTTTCCTCGACCATTTCCATCGAGCCCATGCCCGACAGCGCGCAGGTAACGCCGGGATTTGCGATTACGAACCTGAGGGCTATTTCGGCGCTGCTGCTGACTTTGCCCGGAAGGAGGTTTCGTATGGTCTCGGAGGGAGCGCCCAGCCTTCCGCCGCCCACAGGCCCCATTACCACCACTCCCAGACCCTTCTCCCCCGCGTACGTGATAGCTTCCTCATTGCTCCTGTCGAGCAGGTTGTACTGGCAGAGCAGGGTCTCGAAATTGCCGGTATCTATGAGCTTTATAAGCTTGTCGGGCTCGTCGTGGAAGGAGAAGGAAATATGCCTGATCAGGCCTTCCTCCCTGGCCTTCAGCGCCTCCTGAAGCGGGCCGTCCGCCACGTCTATGCTGTTTACGTAGGTATCCCATGAGATGCCCCACATATGGTAAAAATCGATATAATCGGTGTCAAGCTTTTTAAGCGACTTTTCCAGCCTCTCGCGCCAGTGCTTGCCGGAGCCGTCCTCTATCGGGTTCTTTGTGGAAAGGTATACCCTGTCCCTCCAGCCCTTCAGCGCCTTTCCGACGATAATCTCGCTTTCGCCTCCGCAGTAGTATGGTGCGGTGTCAATATAGTTGACCCCGAGCTCAAAGGCGCGGTGAATGATTCTTATACTCTCTTCCTCATCGTATATATTCCCGCCGTCCTTGTTTACAGACGGAAGCCTCATTGCTCCGAAGCCGAGCGCCGAAATTTTTATTCCCGTCCTGCCGAATTCACGGTATTGCATTGTATTAATCCCCCTTCGTTGAAGATATCGGATTATACTATTATATTTTAAATCTTTCTACTAATTCAAGCAGTTTTTCCGTACTTTCCCGCGATATGTCCGCCTGCCTTATGACTTCGTCGCTCCTCTCGGCTACAACCGAGGATTTCCGCGCTATTTCTGCGGTGCCTTCGGCGCCCTCGTTTGCTGCCGACGCCACTTCCCCTATTGCCTTTATAATGCTCTGTATCGAGGCGTCCAGCTGCTGCGCGGTAGCAGCGAAGTCGGTCACGAGCGCGTCTACCAGCTCGGCGTCCCTGTCGTACTTCTCTCCGGTTTCAACCTGGCTTTTGTAATCGTTCAGCACCTGCTTTTCAATGAAATCCAGCAGCTCCTCGGAGCTGTTCCAGAGATTTGTGACGGAGAGGACTACCGTCTTTGTGATCTTCTGTATTTCATTGACGGTATTCTTCGAGCTTTCCGCGAGCTTCCTTATCTCGTCGGCGACGACCGCAAAGCCCTTGCCGGATTCGCCCGCTCTGGCCGCCTCTATAGCCGCGTTCAAGGCCAGCAGATTTGTCTGGGTCGTTATCTGAAGGATTGCGTCCGAGAGGACATTGATCTGCTCGACCGCTTTTGACTGCTGTATGGCGCCGCGCAATTTTTCCTGGGTATTTACAAACACCTCATGCGCGCTTTCCTGCGACTTGACCGCATTGCGCTTAAGCTCTCCGGCGCGCTTGCTTATTTCGCCCGCCGCTGCCGCCCCCTGCTGCGCCTTGGCCGTTATCGACCCCACCGCGTTTTCGATTTCTTCGGCTGTGGCGTTCATTTCCTGGGAGGATGCGGCAGTCTCTTCCATCCCGGCTGACAGTTCCTCCGTTGTAGCCGATACATCCTGTATCTGGGAGGTGAGCTCGGACATCCGCCTGAAGGTCGCGTCCACAGATTCCGTAACCCGCCTGGATTCCTCCATCACACCGCTGATGACCCTCTTCATGTGCTCCTGCATAGTATTCACGGATTCGACCAGAAGGCCCAGTTCATCTTTCCCGCTGACCTTCAGAGTATGGGTGAGATCCCCTTCCGTCACCTTTTTCATCAGGCCGGCAACGGCTATGATGGGCTTGGATATCACTCCCGAAACATACAGCGATATGATTACGGTCAAAAGGGCCACAATCAGGAGCAGTATGACGGATACGCCCGTTATCCTGCTTATCATATCGAACAGCTCGGAGGTCGGAGCCGTCACGACTATCCTCCATCCTGTCCCGGATATGCTGCTGAAGGCGGCGGTGTTTTCGACCCCTGCTTCATCCGTGTATGCGGTAAAGCCGCTTTCCTTTACAAGGATTTCCTCACTGAAGGCCTTTTCCATGCTCTGATCCTTGACGTACTCCTTATAGCTCTTGCCCTCTTTTCCAGGGTCCGAATGATATATGTAATCGCCTTTGTCGGTTACCAGGAAGGCATGGCC
>JAEZJL010000452.1 GCA_023415815.1 Bacillota bacterium
GCCATGAAAGGCTGTGACTACGTATTAAGCGTGGCATCACCTGTCTTTATGACGGTACCGAAAGATGAAAATGAAGCGATGCGGCCTGCTGCGCAGGGCATAGTCCGTATACTGAAAGCAGCTCGGAATGCGGGTGTAAAGCGTGTGGTAATGACTTCTAATTTTGGCGCGGTTGGATTCAGCAATAAAAATCCGGCTACCGCCACAACAGAGGCAGACTGGACAGACCCAAAAGAAAAAGGTTTATCGGTTTACGAAAAATCAAAACTATTGGCGGAACATGCCGCTTGGGATTTCATTAAGAAAGAAGGCGGCAATTTAGAATTTGCTGCCATCAATCCCGTCGCTATTTGGGGACCTGCTTTAAGTGCTCACATCTCAGGTAGTTTCGGGATTCTGGAGCATTTATTGGACGGTTCTATGAAGGCGCTTCCCAATATTTCCTTAAATATTGTTGATGTCCGGGACGTGGCTGATTTGCATATTCGTGCAATGACAAATCCTAACGCAAACGGACAACGCTTTATAGCATCTGCAGACGGTCAGATATCCCTGCCCGAAATTGCGGCATTGTTAAGAAATAAAAAACCCGACGCTGCAAAAAAAATTTCAAAAAGAACAATACCGGATGTGTTTCTTTATTTAGCGGCCTTATTTAATAAGCAGGCAAAAGAAGCAGCTCTATTTTTAAGGATGAGCCGCAATGTGAGTAATGAAAAGGCAAAGAAGATGTTAGGTTGGATGCCGATTGCAAATAATGAAGAAGTGATTCTTGCCTCAATTGACAGTATGATTAAGTTCGAAATTATCAAATGAGGCAAACTCTATTTATACAGGGAGGCGCCAGTTCCGTGCGGGGGTAAGCTCCGGTACATCCCAGGGTATGCGGGGAGGGCTGCGCGACCCTGCATAAAATGACCGGAGGCCCATTGTACACGCCTGTTAATTGTTATAAAATATTGCATATGGCAATCAGGTAAAAAGATTTATGATACAGGTAAAATGCATTTTCTGTTAGCTCGTTTTTATCATATATAACTGATTCTAGGGGTGGACTATGGGCAGCCTGCTTCCGGAGCTCGGATACAATGAGATCATATCTGCTAAAATAGCCATAGACCTCAGAAGCTATATCGCCTCGAGGAATCCCGGCCTGCCTCCTTCTGCGCGCGCGGGTATATTCGCCGACGCCGTTAACAGGATCGTCGACGGCAGGCTGCCCCGCTTCAACGGAGACGTTGCCGGAGGCCTGAAGGAGCTGCTTTTCAGACAGGCCGCTGCCAAGCCGGTTTTTTCGATAGACTGCGCCGACGTGCTTATTGCCGCCGTGGGGCTGAAAACGCTGGGCTACGAGTTCCTCAGGGAGCTTAACGAATGGCTTTCAGCGGTGCTAAAAAGAGAGGTCGTAAGGGAAAGCCTTTTCGACCTTGTGATGCAGGCCCACAGGCTTATGGATTCCGCGCCCGGGGGCGATATCGGGCGTATTTTGAGCTCAGCCGAGCAAAACGGAGGCGGACTGAAATACGCCGGAGAGGAGCCCGGCTTTGCGGCAGATACTATGAACGAAGCTCCCGCGATTGTCACCGGAAGGGATTACGATTCCGGTGAGGATGCGGAGGAGCATATACAGACTAAGGAGAGGACCGCCGGGAATAGCCCGGCCGGAAGCGCGCCGAATTGGCCTGAGCTTCCGGAATTAGTGAAAGCGGGCCTGCCTCTCGCTGGGTTTAAAAGGAACGCGGCGATGTCCGCATTTGCCGCGGCGGCGCTTGTTGTCATGCTCTTCGCCGGGAATATGCCGGGAGCGGCCTTAAACGTCGGCAGCTCCCGCGCTTCCGAAGTGTTTTCGGCAGCCATACAGGCTGACTCTTTGGTATACGCGGTAAAGAACCGGAAAACCGAAGACCTCTCCATAGCCCCCTCCGTATCCGAAAGAAGCGGCAGGAGGATGAAGGCCACGGCCTACGACCTTTCGTTCGGGAGCTGCGGGAAAAGACCGGGACATCCGCAATACGGCATTACGAGCTCGGGAACGAAGGCGGCGGCCGGAAGGACGGTCGCGGTCGACCCTGCGGTCATCCCCCTGGGGACCAGGCTGCTCATAAGCTTTCCCGGTGAATACAGCGAGCTTGACGGCGTCTATGTGGCGGAGGATACGGGCCGCCTGATAAAAGGGGACGCCATTGATATTTTCTTCGGCGAGGACAGAGAGGGCAGCAGGGAGATCTATGAGCGCGCAATGGAGTTCGGCGTCAGATATGTCGACGTCAGAGTGCTGAAATAAAATACCCTTCTTTAACCAATCGTTAACCTGTTTCTGGAATGCATGCAATATAATTCTTTATGTTAAGTCCAACCAAATTCCATCTATCAGAGGTGCGAAACAGATGATAAAGCTGCTGCCCTGTTTGCTTGCCATTTCATTGCTGCTGGTCTCGTGCGGCGGCAGCGCCGGTACGGCCGGAGTCCGCCCTGACATGCCGGACATCCCCGAGCCTTCGGCGTCCGTACCTCTCGCCGCAGCCGTCCCGGAGGCCGAAGCTGCGGCCGAAGCGCCTGTCAGCCTGGATACGCTTGACATTGCAGGCGTCGAATTCAGCGATCTCGACCGCGGCGGGACCGCCAAATTCGTCTTCCCGGATCTTATTGAGGAATTCCGCAGCCTTATTTTGAACCAGACATACACGGCTCCTACAGGGGATTGGGGGAAATACTATGAAGCAAGCCTCCTGGATAAGGACGGGCATGTCCTTCTCAAGCTTGTCCTTGGTGAAAAAAACGTATCCTTCGACAGGGGTGTGCGCATAGGCGGCAGCCTGTATGAAAAAGGCAAAATGTATGAATCCGACGAATGGCTGAATGAGTATATGTACCGGCTCCTGGAGGGCTATGTGCTTCAGCCGGCGCATCTGAAATATCCGGCCGGGATGAGGATACCGTCAGAATATTATAGCGTTGAGATGCTGAATAATGGAAGTACTGTGGTCAACAAATACGAGACACTGGCCCGGCTCCATGCCTTTATAGACAAAAGCCTCGTGGACAGGGAGGTTGAAATAACCGGCAGCGAGCACCTCTACAGCGCCGGCGACGTACAGGCGGAGAAGGCGAGGCAGGACGGCGCCAGGGTGATCCGCATCACTTGTGCGTCACCCGATTCATTTATCAATATCAGCTCCGAAAACGCATATAACGGGATTATCAGCTCCGGACCGCTCAGCCTGTACAGGGATGTCGGCAAGCCCGGCGTTTACAGGCTTGCGGCGGAAAGGGGCGTCCTGACCGTCAGGCTGGACGAGGCCTTCGACAGGGCCTTCGAGGAGCTTTTTGACAGCGACGCGAAAACAAGTGTCCGGCTGAAGGCCGGCGATGTCGAGAAGCTTTTGAGAGAGAAAAAGCCCTGGGTAACGGACTATATTTTCAGAAATCTGGGGATGGAGCAGTGGAATTCGAGACTGGACGACGTGTTGGAGAAAAAGAACGCCATGCTTGGCGGCGGCAGCCGTTATACGCTGCTCGGCTTAAAAAATTCCCACGGCCTGAGGCTGATGCTTTTCAACGGCAAAACCGGGGCCTTTGCCGATTATATCGATTTCGGGCGCTGGTATACCGGGACGGAATATACCATCGAGAGGGCGGGAGATTATGCCTGGATCGCAGGGAACACAAACCGCGGACACGGGACCGGGGAGAGTATAAACACCCGGGAATGGTATACGGTTGACGGCAGCGGTAAAAAGCTTGCCTTAAGCATTCCCTACGACAGTTATATGGTAGGCCCTTATGGGGGCGCCTTATTGAAGGCGGACGCAATATGGCTCGAGAAGGACGGCCCGGTGAGACTGGAGGCGGATTACAGTGTCACAAGGGTGTACATTATGGACATTCCCGAAGCGGACGAGAACGGCTGGGTCAAGGTCACTGCCAGTAAGAAATTTGAATTTCCATGGGACGCCGGAGGACGTATATTCACCTCCGCCCTTCCGGTGAATGAGAGGGGATATACGCAGATAGACGCCGAATGCCCTGAAATCACCGAAAAATGCGGCAATCTCCTTGAAAAAGAATACGATAGCCTGCTGGCAGGTATCGAGGCCATCAATTCAATCGACACAAAACCGCAAAGGGACATGAAGCTGGGAGCCTACGGGCAGTTCCTGAAGGACTGCCCCGACAGCGCAAAAAAAGCAGCCCTTCTGGAGCTGCTTTCGGAAAAACCGTAATGCCTCAGCCGTGTTGACGGCGGGCCCTCAGGATATCCCGCCTGAAGGCCTGTATCGTACCCGTTGCAGGCGAGTATATACTGAAAAGCTCTTCGAAGTCGGGCAGGGTGGTGGAATTCATAAGGTAGGCGGAGGTCTCCGAGCCGGGGACCCTTTTCCTGTTCAGTATGCGTATTATCGTCTCGGCGCTCCTTATCCCAA
Organism: Bacillota bacterium; assembly: GCA_023415815.1. GTDB lineage: Bacteria > Bacillota > Clostridia > Acetivibrionales > DTU013 > JAEZJL01. Next base: position 4,425 of record JAEZJL010000452.1, read on the forward strand.
GGCCGTGGCCGTAAAATGTGCCGTCGCCGAGGTCAATGGCGTTCTCGCCCTGCCATTCCGGCGTCATCGGGTCCACGTCCGGGTTTTTGAAATACCTGCAGTCGCCGGGCAGAAGCATGTCAGGGTTCCTGTCGGTGTATACCTCCAGCTTGTCGTCCGTATGCATCCAGTTCATGAGTATTATTTTAGGAAAGGTGCTGTCAAAAAGTTTGTCCTTGAAGACGTCCAGGACGGCCTTGTAGAATACGACCACGATGGCGGTCGCACACTCCGTCGAGTACTTCCGGCCGTTTCTGAATATATCCCTGATGCCGTCGGATGCCCTGATGCCGGTCTTAAGCCTGAAACCGCCGTTTCCCATGCGCTCCCAATAGTTTTCATTGCATTCCGATTCCCGGAAAATACTGAAGCGGATTCCGCCTCTATACAGCGCAACCGACGCGTCGATGATTCTCTTTCTCATTTCGAGCTCGAAGGACAGCTCCTCCATGGAGGAATACCTTCTGACATCCTCGCTGTCAGCCATCTTTTCCAGTATTTTTCTTTCCATGCCGCCCTCGGGAAATTTGAGCTTGAGCTCTTCGTATTTCATTGCTACGTTTCCTACATTGATCATACAGACCCCCCCATCATATCCGCCGCCAGCTTCAATTGCCTTTCAACGGGGAGATTTATCCAGGTGTTCCACTGATGGATATTTCTCCGGTATAAAAGATATGAACAGCTGGATAGCAGCTTTTTGCTGTCCTTATCCAGCTTGTTGAAGGAGCGGGCCCGAGAGCGGAGATTGTCGTCAGCGGTGCGGAGATAGCTTCCGTCCTCCGGGGATACGGGCCTGCATAGGTATCTGGCTTCGTATGAAATGTCGTAATGATGCGGAGCCCCTGTCTGGTGAAGGCTTTCGCCGGTATAGTAAAGGAACGGCTGATTCTCCTGCATCCAGTCCAGGGCCTGCATGTAAAGGGTCATGCCGTCGGCGCCGTTGTTGGCGGCTATCGGAGGAATGAAGCTCAGCAGACGCTTTGCCAGCTCGACGTCGCTGCTTTCGGCGGACAGCAGGCGGTTGGCGAGAAGGCTCAGGCTATATGTCGAGCGCGCCTCGAAAAAGGCCCATACGAGGTAGTGTATAAACAGGCCCTTTCTGTATCTGGTAAAAATCATTTCTTCTATCTGTTCAAGCAGCTCGGTGTTCCTGTAGGTCCGCGAGAGGAGTATGGCCGTCTGCTCCATTACCGTCTCGTAGCCGTCCGACAGGCCGTCTTCGGTATAGCCCGTGCCCAGTATCCATTTCAGCGCTGAAAGGGTATCCCCATCGCGGCTTTGCGTCAGGACGGCGATGTCTTCGGAATCCCTGGACTCAATGTCCTTTGTTATCCTGAGCGCCGTCCGGTTCCTTTCGCTCAGCTCCGCTCTCAGCCGCCCCCTGCGGGTGATGCTTTTAAGCTCGGGCAGCAGCACATACAGTGAGCAGTAATGAAGATTTTCGTCATTTATGAGCTCAACTGCCTTCTCATTATTGTTAGCAAATAAATCCCGGATGTAGTTTTTAAGACCGTCAATTCCGTTATTCTTTCTGATATTGTCCAGGAAACAGATATCTCCCGGATTTGATACTCCTGCCGGCATATGCCGCCTCCAAATATTGCTCCTGGAATAGCATATGCTGACGCCCGGCGGATTGCTAATACCTGCCGGGCTATTAAGACGCGCCCCGGAAAATAAAGTACCGGCATTACGGTGAAAAGCCGCTTTAAAAAATTTGTCATCTGTGGTATCCTCGTATTAAAAAGGGAGATGGTGGATATCCGGGAAGTATGGATACCAGTGTCACCCAGGACAAGTATGGAGGCGAGAGCGGTATGAAAACTACGGAAGCCCTGCTGGAGGGAGTTTCACATTTTATTCAGTCCACGGTAAGGATTGAGGGTGAAAAAACCATCTATATCGACCCCATTTCAATAAGCGGAGAACCGAAGGATGCGGATGCGGTATTTGTGAC
>JAEZJL010000459.1 GCA_023415815.1 Bacillota bacterium
GCCCCAATCAGCCGGTCTCTCATCTCCCACAGGGGTGTTGACAGGTCTACGTAGTATTTATGGGGGTTTTCGAATCTTTTGACCTCGTCCCAGAGCGTATCGATCTGCTCCTTGCAGTAGCTTTTTATCGCTTTCAGTCCGGGGCTTTCGTATACGCAGATCCCTTTGTCGAAAATCCTGGCCAAAAGCCTTTCTGCTCGGAAATTGCTCACGGTCTTTCTCTTCCAGGTGTATTCGGGGTCAAACAGCTCATAAGGCTTGCTTTCATCTATAACCTCGTCCCTGGTGGTAAGCACGTCCGCGATGGCTTTTCCGCTCCCTCTGTCAAAAAGCCGCCAGACCTGCTTGAAGCCTGGATTGGTTATCTTGCCCACATTTTCGCTGAGCTTTATCCTGGGGGAGATATGGCCGTCTTCCTCAACAGCCGCCAGCTTGTAAACTCCGCCGAACACCGAGTCCGATTTGGAGGTGATAAGGCGCTCCCCGACGCCGAACAGATCGACCTGCGCGCCTTGCATGAGAATATCCCTGATGATGAATTCGTCCAGCGAATTGGAGGCGACGATCCTGCAGTCCTTGAAGCCGGCTTCATCCAGCATCCTCCTGGCTTCCTTCGAGAGATAGGTGATGTCCCCGCTGTCTATCCTTATGCCCCTGGGCCTGAAGCCCCTTGGAACGATTTCCTCCTTAAACGCCCTGATTGCGTTGGGGACGCCGGACTTCAGCACATTATAGGTGTCCACAAGCAGCGTGCAGCTGTCGGGGTATGTCGCCGCATAAGCCCTGAAAGCCTCCAGCTCGGTCGGAAACATCTGGATCCAGCTGTGTGCCATGGTGCCGATAGCCGGAATATCAAATTCCTCCTCCGCAACGGTACACGCCGTACCGACACAGCCTCCTATGTATGCGGCTCTTGCTCCATACACGGCCCCGTCGCAGCCCTGCGCCCTCCTTGAGCCGAACTCCATGACCTCCCTTCCCTGAGCCGCCCTGACAATGCGGTTTGCCTTGGTAGCTATCAGGCTCTGGTGGTTAATCGTCAGGAGGACCATGGTTTCTATGAACTGGGCTTCGATGGCAGGCCCCCTGACCGTCACCACAGGCTCATTCGGGAATATCGGAGTCCCCTCGGGCACAGCCCAGACGTCACAGCTGAACCGGAAGTCTTTGAGGTATTGCAAAAAATCTTCGCTGAAAAACCCTTTGCTCCGCAGGTATTCGATATCCCTGTCTTCAAACCTGAGATTTTTTAAGTACTGTATGAGCTGCTCGACTCCGGCCATGATCGCAAAGCCGCCGTTATCCGGCACCTTCCTGAAAAACATATCAAAATATGCGGTCTTATCCTTCAGGCCGTTGAGAAAGTATCCGTTGGCCATGGTCAATTCATAGAAATCGGCCAGCATTGTCAAATTTATTCTGTCCATCTATTCCACCCCTTTAACGACCTCTACCCCGTTAATCATCATATCATACAGCGCCGTCACGTTCATAAGGTCGCCGTTGTGCGGCCCCAGGTCATAGGTCTCGACCGCATTTACAGGGACAATAACCCTGGCTTTTTTATCTTGCATATTGAACCAGGTCTTCAGAGTTGTCGCAAACTGCCTTATGCATATATCCGTACAATCGCCGGTGACAATGTATGTGTCAATCCGACGGTTCTCCCCGAGCCATTTCTGAAACGCCTCTTCGAGGAAGCCGTTTGTGGAATTCTTGGGAATCAGGAGGTACCCGCCCGTTTCTTTTATTTCATCGACAATTTCTCCCTCGGAGGTCCCTGCCCTGCAATGAGGCGGATAGGCGCCGAATTCAGGCGAAACGTCCGTATGGCTGTCCGCGAACGCAAGCTTCGGAATACCCAGCCGGCCGCACTTCCTGGATAATTCCACTATCCCAGGGATCAGCCCCTCCACCCTTGGGCTCTGCAAGGCCCCTTCCCTGGCAAAGCCGTTTACCATATCAATGATCACCAGCGCCGTCCGCTTCTCCGGCAGGTCCTTTAATTGCACTACCGGAAGCTTCTCCAGCATTTCAAGGATTTCCTCAAGCGTACCGGCGCTTCTTTTCAAAAAATCGTTCTTATCTATCGCACTCATAAAATCTCTCCTTTCACCCGGAAGCATTGGTCCAGTTCGGGTTGAACCTGAACAATTTCGAGGGTCTGTGGCCCGCGTCCCTGGTGTGCTCGTTCGTTTCGACCACCATACCGGCGGTCTTCCTTCTGAAGTTGGCTTTCAGAAGCTCCGTACCGAGAATGACCTCGTAAACCTGCTGCAGCTCGGTAAGGGTAAACAGCTCCGGCATCAGGCTGAACGCGATATCCGTGTACTCTATTTTGCTGCAGAGTCTGTCAATGCCGTACTCTATGATTTTTGCATGGTCAAAAGCTATTCCGTTTGACTCGACGACCTCCCGTTCTATTTTAGCCGCCTTCCCTCCGGCGGTCTTAACAGTCTTTACGATAGCGGAAAGCTCCTCCTCCTCGTTTGTCAGGCTCAATCTGAACAGCCGCTGCAGGACATATCCCTTTTCCGTCACAGTCTTTTGCTCCTGGTGCAATTTGCAGGATACCGTAAACCATTTTGCATCTTCGGCGTCGTCGCTGGCCCGGATGTCAAGCGCCGAGCTGTCGATCAGCGACATATAGGAGGCGCTTATCACTCTCGTGCGCGGATCCCTGCCCACATCCCCCCAGGTATAAAGCTGCTCCATATAGATGTCCTCAATATTGGTTTCCTCCTTCAGCTCTCTCAAAGCCGCCTCGTCCAGGCTTTCGCCCATTTCGACAAAGCCGCCCGGAAGAGCCCATTGCCCGATACACGGATGGTCGCCTCTTTTGATCAGCAGCAGCCTTAAAACCTTTTCGGGAAGCTTCCTGTAGTTTTTCTTTTCCTCTTCCGTCACTGTAAAAACCAGCATATCCACCGTCACCGACGGCCTCTCGTATCTGCCTGCGTCATATGCCGCCAGGAATTGCTCCTCCGTAAACCCCCGCCTGTTTATAATCATATTTTCACCCATAGGCATCACCCTTTATTACATATTCGGCATTTGATAATATCTCTTTGTTAATATCATTGTATTACTAATTTCATTCCCATGTCAACATATATTTGCCATAAAAGCCCGCCGCCCGAGCCTATATGCCTTCGCCGGGAAGCGCGATCCGTTTCCGGTTAAAATGACTTCATTCTTTTACATATATTCAATTTACAGTATTGATAATGTGTCCCAATTAATGGGGCCGGATGGGGTCGCCTGCAAAAAACATATGGAAGTAGGACGTAAAACTGTTGGAATATGGACATACCGTAAACATAATATGTCCACAATGACTAAAGAATATGTATTTTTTGCATATATACAAATCGGCTTTTTGGTGTTAAAATAAATACCATTATGCAGGATGCGTAGCTTGAACTTGCAAAATAAAATATATTTGCAATTTTTACCCCGTTGTTAATTGCAAATGCGGCGAAGCCAGACCGGAGAACCATGCCGGTTTGGCTTTATTTGTTTAAGGGGAGCCGGAGCGGTTGAAGCCTGCGCATACGGGCGAGGTGATGCATACGGGAAGGGAATGCGGCAAAAGAGCAGGAGAATAAATAAAATTTATAAGGAGAGGAAGTTATGAAAACGATGAAAAAATTTATTGCGGTTATGATTGTATTAATGATGTCCGTAACGGTTATGGCAGGCTGCGGAGGAAGCGCTCCGGCTGAAAATGCCGCGCCTCCGGCCGAAAGCACGGCGGCTCCGGCCGAAAGCGGCGCCGATACAGCGGCTGAAGCCCCGCAGGACAAGGAGCTCGTCATCGTATCCTGGGGCGGAGCCCTGAACGATGCGGAAAGAGTAGCCTATTTTAAACCCTTTGAAGAAAAATACGGCGTCAAGATAAACGAAGTGACTCCTACCGACTACGCCAAGCTGAAGGCAATGGTTTTGAGCGGCAATGTCGAATGGGACATAGTAAACGCGGATTCCGATTTTGTTCCCAGAGGCATAAAAGAGGATCTTATACAGAAGCTGGATTTCAACGTTATAGACAAAACGGACCTTGACCCCGCTCTGGTTACGGATTACTCGGTCGGTGCCGAGATGTTCGCCTACGCGATAGCATATAATACCGAAGCTTATGCGACAGGATCACAGCCAAAGTCCTGGAAGGAATTCTGGGATACGGCCGCATTCCCGGGAAAAAGGACTCTCTGGAAATGGCCCATAGGCACGCTTGAAATAGCTCTGCTTGCAGACGGAGTAAAGCCTGAAGAAATGTATCCTCTGGACGTGGACAGAGCCTTGAAGAGCCTGGATAAGATCAAAGGCGAAACACAGGTCTGGTGGTCCAGCGGCGCACAGCCTGCGCAGCTGCTTACGGATAAGGAAGTCGCCCTTGGAGCGGCCTGGAACGGAAGGATAACATCAGCTCAGCAGCAGGGGGCAAAAATAGAAGTTGAATTCAATGAAAGCGTTCTTCTCGGCGACAGCTATGTTGTGCCAAAGGGCGCGCCGCACAAGGACCTTGCGATGAAGTTCATAGCCTTCGCGACCCAGGCGGACACGCAGGCCGAATTCGCCAAGCTGATCCCTTACGGTCCCTGCAACATAAAGACATATGATTCCCTCGACGACAAAACGAAGGCAGCGCTTGCCAGCTCCCCCGACAAGCGGCCGAAGCAATTGCTGATCGATGTGAACTGGTGGGCTGAGAATTTCGACAGCGTTAACCAGAAATTCAACGACTGGCTGCTGCAGTAAGC
>JAEZJL010000467.1 GCA_023415815.1 Bacillota bacterium
AGGTCACGCTTGCCGGCGGCAGTAAATTATCCTATCCGAAAGGGGCGTATACTCCCCTGGGTCTTGGAATGGGCAAATTCACCCTGACCGGAGATACTTACAACCGCTACAATTATTATTATACGCCGAAAGGGACGATCGACGGCATACAAATAATCAGAAAAAGCTATACCGCAAAGGAAATGGAAGAGGCTCTCACGCGGCCGGCCGTGCTTTCAAAGGAGTAACCGGGCTACACCTTCAGATATTTCCATCTGCCCTTGTTCATGCGCAGCAGATACATGATCGACCTGGAGCTGAAATCCAGGAATATGCTTATCATGACTGCGGTCAGGCCTATCCCGAACAGCCTGTCGAGAGCAAAGGAGGGCAGCACCCTGAGGGTCCACAGGCCGATAAGGGAGGTAATCATGACGTATTTGATGTCTCCGGCGGCCTTTAAGGTGGCCGAGCATATGTTGAGGATCGCCAGCAAGGGCTCCAGGACACCCAGAGTACGCACTATGCCTACAGCTTCTTTTATTACAAGGGGATCTCTCGTATACAGCGTTGCAAGCTGGGGAGAAAACACGACCATCAGCACGCCAAGGACAAGACCGAACAGCATGGTTATTTTCAGGCTTTCATAAGCATACGTATGCGCTTTGCCGTAGTTTTTTTCCCCGAGGCTCTGCCCCACAAGCGTGGTATTTGCTATCGCGAACCCGAATATGGGGAAAAAGGCGATGGCGTTTATATTGATCCCTATCTGGTAAGCCGCCATGGCGATGGTGCCCATTGACACAATGATGACCTGCAGTATAAGAAAGCCCCCCTGCATGACCGCCTGCTCAATAAAGCCGGGCACTCCTATGTTTATTATCCTTTTCATCAATAAGGGCCTTACGGTGTAGTCGTCCTTTAGGCTCATGCTGAGCTTGAGCTTCTTGCGGTTATATAGGACGAGCACCCTTACGGTGACCCCGAGTATTCTTGAAATGGTCACGGCTATTGCGGAGCCGGCGACTCCCATGGCGGGGATGTGCAGAGCCGGAACGCCGAATATCAGCATGCTGTTCAGGATAATATTGATGACGTTGACTCCGCCGGTAATAATCATCGGCGTTTTTGTATCTCCGGCGCCTCTCATTGCTCCCGAGACGATGATATCCAGAACAAAAAAGGGAAGGTTGAAAAGTATGATTTCAAAATAGCTTATGCCCAGATTGAATACCACCGCTTCGGCCCCTCCGAGAAAGAGCCTGAGTATGGGTATGGAAAATAATTTTCCTGCCGCCATCAGGAAAATGCCGACAACCAGAGCCATATAGCCGGACTGGACTAGGGTTCTTTTGGCCTCGGTTATGTCGCCCTCTCCTGTCAGCCTTGCGATAATGACCGTAGTGCCTATCGAAAGACCAGAAAAAACCGTCTGCAGGAAGTTCATAAGCGTGTTGACCATACCGACTCCGGCTACCGCGGACGCTCCCAGCCAGCCCATGTATATCGTGGACACTATCCCCACAAGCATTTCAAGTATCTGTTCCGTGATGGACGGCCATGCCAGGCCGATTATGGCCCTGTCCATCGGACGATCAAATTTAAATCTATGTAAATTCATTCTATGACCCCTCAAAAAGCAAGTATAAGTTTACATTATAGCTCTAAAGTAACTTTATGTCACTATTGAAATTTTGTTAGAGGTCATACGGTAAAACAATGTCAGGATTCACATGAATTCATAAAAGTGCTACAATATATAAATATTGCCCCGGGAGGCGTCCGGTCTCCCCGGCATATCGGCGGCAGCATGCGGACGGGCCGGATAAAAAAGTGTCGCATTGCGGTAAATTTATACTGTTTTAGCTGTGCTTTTCTGTGATATAATGATGTATGGAATTATAAGGGAAAGCAGGAGCGGATAGGTATCTGCAGTATTTGCAAAGGAGTAAATATTATGTTAGGTGCAAAGATAAGGAATAAAAGGACCGAGATCGGGATAAGCCTCAAGGAGCTGGCCGATAAGACGGGCTTGACGCCCGGCTTTTTAAGCCAGGTTGAGAGGGATCTGACCGAGCCGTCCATCACGTCGCTGCGTAAAATCGCAAACGTTCTGGGCGTGGCCGTGTTTTACTTCCTGCTGGACGATGTCCATGTAAACCCCGTGGTTAAAAAGGACGAGAGACCTCCCCTGACCTTCCCGAAATCGCATTTAAAATATGAATTGCTGTCCCCGGATCTGAACCGGCAGATGGAGATGTATATCGGAAGGCTTGAGCCGGGCGCCGCTACGTGCGACGAGCCCCTTACCCATCCGGGCGAGGAGGTCGTCCATGTGCTCGAGGGCGATATGTGGATAAAGATCGGGGAAGAAGAGTATGTCCTGGAGCAGGGAGATACAATATACTATTTTTCAAGCATCCCCCACAAAATCGTGAATTCGGGACAGACCAACCTGGTATTTATCGCAACCATCACCCCGCCTATGTTTTAAGCCTGAAAAGAATATATATAGCTGCGGCATATTTAGAGCACCGCGTCCCCTGCGGCTGCCCGGCAGAAAATATGCCGTTTTGTTTTTCTTTTTTCCGGCGCCGGAATTATCTCAAACCGGCATTGTCTCGATAGGCCGGCTTTAAATCCATAAATAAAAGTACCCCGAAAAATGTAACCGTAAATTTATTTAGCATATTGACTCTGAAAGCCAGAGTATATATAATGATACTAAAATAGTTTAGTGTGATTAAATTTGTTTAGACAGATTAAACCCAATGCAGCGATGGGGAGCGACCCGGTTGATTGAATGCCCGGCTGAAGGAGTGAGACAATGGATGTTTTTGACATAATGGGCCCGGTCATGATCGGCCCTTCGAGCTCGCATACCGCAGGCGCCGTGAGGATGGGCCGGGCTGCAAGGGAGCTGCTGGGGGAGCGGCCTGTCGATGTTTTGATAAAGCTCCACGGATCGTTCGCATGCACCTATAAAGGGCATGGAACAGACAAGGGGCTGATAGCCGGGCTGATGGGCATGTCGGCCGACAACGAGTCCATAAAGGACAGCCTTGCCATTGCCGCGGATTCGGGGATGCGTTTCAGGTTTGAAACCACCGATATCAAGGACGCCCATCCGAACTCGGCCGTTATAGAAGCTGCCGGGCAATCGGGGAGGAAGGTTTCCGTCCTCGGCGCCTCGACGGGCGGGGGGAATATACGGATTGATAGGATCAACGGCCTGGAGGTAAAGGCAGCCGTAAATTATAATACCCTGGTTGTAACCCATAGGGATGCGCCCGGCATGATAGCCGCAGTGACGGGGATACTGGCCTGCAATGCCATCAACATCGCACAGATGAGGGTATACCGGTCTGCGCGGGGCGGAGAGGCTATTATGGTGATTGAAACCGATGAAAGGATAAATGAGCCGGTTACTGCCGATATAAACCGGCTGCCGAGGGTGACTGACGTCAGGACCATCACCCCTGTCTGACCGGAGGCTTTGGCCGAATTCGTTTTACAAGGAGCGGAATTTATGAGGGATTTGACCGGAATGAACAAACCGGAGCTGCAGGAAAGCCATAAGCGGCTGATGGAAGAGTACAATATTTTAAAAGCGCAGAAGCTCAATATCGATATGTCCAGGGGAAAGCCCTGTACAGAGCAGCTGGATAATTCGGCGGGCCTTTTCAACTGTCTCGGCCCGGATGACTTTACGGCCTCCGACGGGACCGACTGCCGGAATTACGGCTGCCTTGACGGGATCCCGGAGGCAAAGCAGCTCTTTTCGGATATTCTGGGCGTGAGCACGAAGGAGCTCATCATAGGCGGCAATTCCAGCCTGGGCATGATGCACGACACCATAGCCCGGGCCATGCTCAAGGGCCTTCCCGGCGGCGAAGCCCCCTGGTGCAAGCTTCCCGCCGTAAAATTCCTCTGCCCGAGCCCTGGCTATGACAGGCACTTTTCAATATGCGAATTTTTCAATATAGAAATGATAACAATCCCCATGAAGGACGACGGGCCCGATATGGACGAAGCGGAGAGGCTTGCGGGCGGGGACGCCTCTGTAAAGGGCATCTGGTGCGTCCCCAAATACAGCAACCCGCAGGGGATTACATACTCCGACGAGGTTGTGGAACGCCTTGCGGGAATGAGGACAAAGGCCCCGGATTTCAGGATTTTCTGGGATAACGCATACATTGTCCACCATCTTACGGATACCCCGGACAGGCTCAAGGACATATTGAAGGCGTGCAAGGAGGCGGGAAACCCCGACAGGGCGCTCATGTTCTGCTCAACCTCGAAAATAAGCTTTCCCGGTGGCGGCATTGCTGTTATGGCCGGGAGCGAGGGAAACATGGATTATTTCAAAACGCTGCTTTCCGTCCAGACCATCGGCCCGGACAAGCTGAACCAGCTGAGGCACGTGCGGTATTTTAAAACGTCGTACAATTTAATGGAGCACATGAAAAAGCATGCTCAAATAATAGGGCCCAAGTTTGAGGCTGTGCTGAATGTCCTTGACGAAAGGCTTTCCGGAGCTAATATCGCATGGTGGAGCAGGCCGAAGGGCGGATATTTTATAAGCCTCGACACACTGGAGGGCTGCGCCCGAAAAACGGTGTCCATGACTGCGGAGGCCGGGATTATACTTACAAAGGCGGGCGCTACCTTTCCATACGGCAGGGATCCTCTGGACAGGAATATAAGGATAGCGCCGACCTTCCCCTCACGGGGAGAGCTTATCAAAGCCGCAGAAATATTATCCACATGCCTGAAGCTTGCCTGTATAGAGAAGCTGCTTGCCATAAACGGGTAAAGGCAGGGCAAAGGCGCCGGACATCATGGATTTAACGACACTAAAAAAGTTTTAATAATACTAAAAAAGTGCTTGACATAATCAGTCGCATATAATAATATGAGGATAAAGAATTAATGCTATGATGATAAAAAATAATCTTTGAATATCCCTTTCGTAATCAGGTTTCCGCGAAAATAACAACGTAATGAAGCGTGCTTATGCGGTACATGGAGTTTGGCCTTGTGTCTTAATCGACATGTGGCTCTATATACCTTCGCGCCTTATAAGGAGCGCGGTTCGAAAGATCGAACCCGAAGGAGGCGGCGGTACGGAAAAGGGACGAATGATTTCGGATAAGGAGAGATTGGATTTTTGCAGCAAAGCCCTGATGTGATATAAGTGCAAAAACTTATTATTTAATATTTTTTGCATTGTATATGTTTTCCGGTGAACTACAAATAAACGAGGAGGAATATGTATGAAAGCCAAAAAAGCAGTATGCCTGATTTGCGCGCTTATGACGGCCGTCTCGCTGTTGGCCGGCTGCAGCGGTACGGATGCGCAGAAGGCCGCGGTTCAGGAACAGACGCAGAAGCAGGAAACCACCCAACCGGAAGCAAGTGCCCAGCCCGAGGCGAGCTCCCAGCCGGCTGCGGAGCAGACGGGGGACGGCAAATCGACTCCCAGAAACGAGACCCTCTATATCAACGGCCTGCAGTGGGGACCTCCCAACAACTTCAACATCCTGGCCGGGAACGGCTCCTGGCCGGTCAACAACGGCAGCTACAACAACGGAAGAGAACTGATCTATGAAACACTGTTCATGTTCAACCAGCTGACGGGCCAGATGGAGCCCCTGCTGGGAGAGAAATACTCCTGGACGGACCAGTACACCTTACATATCGACCTGAATAAAAATGCCAAGTGGAACGACGGACAGCCGTTTACTTCGGAGGATGCGGTCTATACCTATCAATTGGGTAAAAAGTATACCATCCGCTGGAGCACCTACTGGACCTTTATAGAGGATGTGGTCGCCGACGGACCCAATGCCTTTATTATCAAGCTGAATAAGGATAACTACAACAAATTCACCATATTGGACAGTATACAGCAGCTCCCCATGCAGCCCAAGCACGTATGGGAGGAAATCGAAAAAAAGGCCAACAACAATCTGGAGGAAATACGCAAGGTATTCAACGAGAAGCCCGTTGGAACAGGTCCCTATACGATGTTCTACTATGACGCCACAAGAATCACCCTGATGAGAAACGACGACTACTGGGGAAAAAGCCTGTTCGGGAAGCTTCCGGCGCCCAAATATATAACGCATATAATCTATAAGGATAACAATGCCGGAGATCTTGCGTTCAAAAACAACGAAGTAGACCTATCCGCACAGTTCATACCCCAGGTATGGAACATGTGGAAGGACGGGGCTCCTGTAAAGACATACCTTAAAGACCTGCCGTACTATATTTCCGGCGTAATGCCCTCGATATTCTTCAACCTGTCCAAAAAGGGACTGGATAATGCGGACGTCAGAAGAGCCATCGCCATGTGCATAGACTATAAAAAGATATCGGAGCTTGCAATGAGCGGATATTCCGCAGACATCGAACCGTCTCTCACGCTCCTCAACGAGACCGAAGCCAAATACGTCGATAAAGCCGCTATCAAGTCGCTTCAGTGGACGACCGACGTGGACGGGGCAAACGCCCTGCTGGACAAGATCGGCGCCGCCAAGGGGGCCGACGGTATCCGCGTGCTGAACGGGACAAGGCTTGGACCGTGGGATCTTGAATGCCCGTACGGCTGGTCCGACTGGAACGCCTCCCTGGAGATTGTGGCACAGTGCGCCAAAAAGATAGGGATTGAATTCAGGACCAAGTTCCCGGAATCTCCGGTCGTTTTGAACGACAGGCAGACAGGCAAATTCGACGTAGTGATGGACGAGCCCGCTGCGGCGACTACGCCGAGCCAGCCTTGGGCAAGGGCAAAATACATCCTGTATTCCAAAGGGGTCGCTCCGATGGGGGAACTGGCCTTCTGGAACTTCGGAAGATACAAGAATCCACGCGCGGACGAGATCATTGAGGCCATACCCGCCGAAAGCGACATGGACAAGCTCAAGGCAATGTACACCGAGCTGACAAAAATCTGGCTGAAGGACGTGCCTACCGTTCCGCTGATGTACCGGCCATGGAGCTTCTACACGGTAAACGAATCGGTATGGAAGGGCTTCCCGGTCGAAGGCGACAACACCGGCATTCCTCCGCAGATATGCATGGACGGCGCGGGAATCAGAGCGCTGTATGTGATTGAAAGCAAATAGCCCCCCTATAACATATGAGCCGGCTCAGAGATCTGATGCGTAAAATGCCCGTATCGGACAAGGCGGCGTAATAAAACAGCTTGCTTAACCAGGTGATAATTCCGTCCCGGTTCAACCGAAACTGAGGCGGAATTATCACGCCGGGCCGGCGGCGGGCCCTGACCGGAGGAGCGTTTGCACAAACGCCGAAGAAGCGCTTGAAACTTGCAGGCCGTACTATTGGAGGTATAGGCGTTGAATGCTTATATAAAATATTTCTCAAAAAAATTTTTCTGGTATTTCATCACCCTTATGATCGCCGTAACGCTGAATTTTATACTCCCGAGGCTTATAGAGGGCAATCCCGTCAGCGTCATCGTCGCCAAAATAACGGAGGGCATGACGGACAGCGATACGATCAAAAAGATCTATCTGAATTACGAGCAGGAGTTCGGATTAAACAAACCGATCATCGTACAATATTTAATTTATATAAAGAACCTGCTGGCGGGGAATCTGGGGACCTCCTTCGGGTATTACCCCAAAAGCGTGTCGTCCATCCTGGCGTCGGCGGTGCCCTGGACGGTAGCCC
>JAEZJL010000473.1 GCA_023415815.1 Bacillota bacterium
GATTATACGTACGTGGCTCCCGACGCCGCGGAATTCCTTGCAAAGGCCGGCATAAGGACGCTGGGCTTCGATTACCTTTCCGTTGAGAGGTTCGGCAGCAGCGTACCGTCCGCCCACTATACCCTTCTGGGCGCAGGCATTGCAATAATTGAGGGCCTGGACCTGAGCGAGGTGCCGCCGGGCAGATACGGGATTTCCGCGCTTCCGCTGAGGCTCAGGGGCGGTAACGGGAGTCCGGCCAGGGTTATCCTTTACCGTGACGCCTGAGCTTAAAAAAATCCTCTTTTTCCATAAAAAAATCCACTATTACCGCAATGCGGCAAATGTTACTATAATATAATGTAAAAAAGCTTCGAAAACAAAGGGGCTTTTCAGCATATGTCTTATTAAACTGTTTGGCTTTATTTTCTGCATATTATCGTACTCCAATCAACTTTAGGAAGACAAGGGGTGTGTTTGAGTGATTAAAAAAAGGTGCGGATTCTCCGGATTTTCGTTGGGGAAGCTTTCCATGCTTCTTATTGCCGCTGTTTTCTCCCTGTCGCTTGCAGGCTGCTATTTTTTTCCGAGGGAGGAAGAGGTGCTGGCTCCGCCCATAAAGGAGCCTCAGAAGGTCACATATGAGACGATCGATGTCAAAAGGGGCACCATTGAGAAGGTGTTCAGATGCACCGGCATATTTGCTTCATCCTCCCAGAAGGACCTATCGTTCAAGGACAGGGGCGGGAGGCTTAAAAGCATAACGGTGAAAATAGGCGATACGGTCAAAAAAGGGGATACGATTGCGGAGCTTGAGACAGATACGATTGAGAATGACATAAAGCTGCAGGAAATCACCATTAAAAAAAGCAAGATAGAATATGACAAAATCAAGACCAGAATAGAAATAGAAGGCGGCGGGAACAAGTCCGAGCTGGAGCTGGCGGAGCTGGATCTGGAGGCCGCCGGGCTAAGGCTTGAAGGCCTTAAGAAGGAACTGGAGCAGTGTATGCTGACCTCCGTGATTGACGGCGAGGTGGTTTACATATCGGATGTAAAATTAGGCGATATGATAAGCGCTTATCAAACGATAGCCAGGGTGGCGGACCCGTCGCAGCTTCAGCTGGAGTATTCCTCCGATGAAGGGGCGGGCGATTTCAGGGTCGGAATGAAACCGGACATCGTTATGGGCGATAATAATTACAAGGGAGAGGTTGTCATGGCTCCCGGCAGTATGCCGGCCGATGTGGACGAGGAGCTTAAAAATACCGTAAGAATTAAGATAGATAACCTTCCCAAGGATATAAGCATTGGAGCGTCGGCTTCGATAAGGCTGACGCTGGAAAAGCTGGATAACGTCATTGTGCTGCCGAAGCAGGTCATCAATACATTTATCGGCCGTAAATTTGTCAACGTACTCAATAACGGCATCCGCGAGGAAAGGGATGTAGAGCTTGGAATACAGACCGATACCCAGGTGGAGGTCGTCAAGGGCCTCAGCGAGGGAGAGAAAATAATCATCAGGTAAGGGGGACTGACTATGCTGCGTCTGGTTTTCAGAAGGATGTTGAGCAGCAAGTGGATGATCATATGCCAGTTTTTGGGTTCCATTATGGCTGTCGCCCTTGTAAGCTGCATACCCGTATATACCGACGGTATCCTGCAGAGGGTGCTGACGAAGGACCTGGAAAACTATCAGTTGAAATCCGGCATCTTTCCCGGTCTGTATACCGTAAAAGCAAATCTCAGCTATTACAATGCCGAGGACAGGCTGAAGGCGTATGAGTATTTCTGCAAAAAAATAATGCCTGAGTACATGCCGGAATTCGGATTGCCGATTTCAATCCAGTCACAGGAGCTAAAGCTTGGAAGCCTCCATATTTTCATGGAGAGGTCCAGCGGCCGTCCCACGGACATATTTACCCAGCTTGGGACCATTACGGACCTGGACGGGCATGTTAACATCACCAATGGCAGGATGTATTCCAGAGAAGTCAGGGACGGCGTCATTGAGGTCATCGTCAGCCAGGCCGCGATGAAAAATATGGGCCTGCTGCTGGACAGGGAATATTCCATCGAGGATCCTCTTAATAAGGGTGTAGAGATATGCCGCGCAAAGGTCGTCGGGGTTTTCGAAATGAAGGATCACAGCGATGTTTACTGGCATAACGGCATGGGCTCTTACGATAAGGAATTGTTCATGGATTTCGGGCTCTTCAACGAGCAGTTCGTTAAAACCCGCAGCTTGCTGATATCCGAGGCGCAATGGTTTTGCGCATATGACTATTACAAAATAACCCTGGAGAATTTGTCTGCGATAACCGGCATCTACGAGAAGCAGGGAGAATGGTATCGAAAATATATGGGCAGCTTGGATATGTCTATGCCGGCGATCCCGATCCTCAAAGATTACACCGAAAGGGCCGCACAGCTCAGGACCCTTCTCTGGGTGCTCACCATACCGGTGCTGATCATGCTCGCCTTCTATATATTCATGGTTTCGCAGCTGATAGTAAACAATGACGAAAACGGCATTGCCGTACTGAAAAGCAGAGGTTCAAGCAGAAGTCAGATTTTTCTGAGCTATCTTGCCGAGAGCGCTGTTACGGGCGTGGCCGCTTTTATATTGGGGCTGCCCCTGGGCATTTTGATATGCAGGATACTGGGCTCTTCAAACGGCTTCCTCGAGTTCGTACAGAGGACCGCCCTCAGGCTTGTCGTCGGTACCCAGGCGTACTTATATGCTCTGGCTGCCGTAGCCGCCCTGATAGTTACCATGATTATTCCTGTTCTGCTCTCTTCGAGGATGTCCATTGTCAATTACAAGCAGTCAAAGGCAAGGAATACAAAAAGGCCTCTGTGGAGAAAATCCTTCATCGACGTTCTCATACTGGCTGCCTCCGGCTATGGGCTATATAGATTCAACCAGCAGCAGAAGATACTTGCAGATACCGGAATAGAGGCATCCAAGCTTCAGATCGACCCCCTGCTGTTCCTGACCACAACCATGTTCGTGCTTGGCGCGGGACTGCTGTTTCTGAGAATTTATCCGTATATCATACGCTTTGTGTACTGGGCGGGCAGGAGGTTTTGGTCACCGGTCCTGTATATTTCACTGATACAGGTCGGCAGGTCCAGGGGGCAGGAACAGTTCCTGATGCTCTTCATCATACTCGCCATATCGACGGGTATCTTCAACGCGAATTCCGCCCGTACCATTAACCTGAACATAGAGGATAAGATAAGCTATTCCGTCGGCGCGGATATTACCCTCCTTCCGGAATGGAGGGACAACAGGCCGCCTTCCACTGGCCAGCCGGGCCCCCCCGTGCAGATGACCGAGCCTCTGAGGTATCTGGAGCCCGACTATAGCACCTATTCCACGCTGTCCGGCACGGATAAGGCTACGAAGGTGCTTGTAAACGACAGGGGAGAGATCATGACCAATAAGGGCGATTCGACAAAGGTTAAAATCATGGGTATAATTCCGGATGAGTTTGCCCGGATCGCATGGTTCAGAACGGATCTTCTCCCGTATCACTGGTATCATTATCTCAATCTGATGACGGACGCGCCCAAGGCCATCCTTGTCTCGAAAAACCTGAAGGAAGAATACGGACTGAAGGAAGGCGATGTCCTTTATATGTCCTGGGGAGATCAGGACTACATTGACGGTACGATATACGGGTTTGTGGACTATTGGCCGACATACAACCCGAACCCCCTGCAGAAGGGAATGGACGCTCCGGGGCTTGTGGTGACCAATTTTTCGTACCTATGGAACAAGATGGCCGTCCAGCCTTATGAGATCTGGATAAAGAAGCAGGACGGCGCTACGGACAAACAGTTTAACGACGATATCGAGAAAAAGAAGCTTGACATTACACAAATAAAGTACGCAAACCAGCAGCTTATTATAGCCAGGAACGACCCCGTCCTGCAGGGGACAAACGGCTCGCTTTCGCTTGGCTTTATAGCGGCAATGATAATAACCATGCTCGGCTTCATCATTTACTGGGTGCTCTCAATACAGTCGAGGGTGCTGCAGTTCGGCATCCTGAGGGCTATGGGGGTCTCAATGGCAAAGGTGATAGGCATGCTGGCCTGCGAGCAGGCGCTCGTTTCCGGAGCAGCCATCCTGGCCGGTCTAGTCATCGGGGGAATTGCGGGGGACACCTTCATACCGCTGCTGCAGATAGTGTACAGCTCGTCGGATCAGGTCCCGCCCTTCCGGATCGTCGCAAACGGCGGAGACTATATAAAGATTTACGCCGTCATTGCGGCTATGCTGCTAATAGGCTTTACGACCTTGTGGAGACTCATTTCGAAAATCAGGATCGATCAGGCTGTCAAGCTTGGGGAAGACTAGAAAGGGGGCTGTTATGGGCGATATTATGAGGACCGAAGGCCTCATCCGCGATTTCAGATCCGGGACGGAAGTGGTCCATGCTCTGAAAAACGTCACCATTGCGCTGGAAGAGGGGAAGCTTACCATACTGCGCGGGCGCTCCGGCTCGGGCAAGACGACCCTGATAAACCTCCTGGGGGCGCTGGACAGGCCGGACGCGGGCAGGATAACCTTCAGGGACAGAAATATCACAGGCGCCGGCGAGAGGGTAAAAAGCGAGCTGAGGCGTAAAAGCATGGGCTTTGTATTCCAGTCCGTGGCGCTCATATCAATGATGTCGGCTTATGAAAACGTTGAATTCGGCCTCAGAGTGGCAGGCTCGGAAATCAAGGACAGAACGCGGCGGACGCAGGAATGCCTCACCCTCGTAGGCCTCGGAAAGAGGATGAACCACCGTCCCCATGAGCTTTCGGGCGGGGAGCAGCAGAGGGTCGCCATAGCGAGGGCTATTGCGCACAGGCCCGACATTGTATTTGCGGATGAGCCGACAGCAGAGCTCGACACACATATGGGACTGCAGGTGGTCAGGCTTTTCAAAACGCTTGTGGAGCAGCAGGGCCTGACGGTTGTAATGACCACGCACGACCCGAGCATGATCGACATAGCGGATCATGTTTTAACGCTTGAGGATGGTGAAATCGTCGATGCCTGTTGATGAAAAAGAAAGAATGATAGAGTGTGAAAATCTTGTAAAGATATATAAGACAAAAGACCTGGAGGTGGTTGCGCTCCAGGGCCTGGACCTGATCGTGGAGTCCGGGGAGCTGATGGCCATCATAGGCAACAGCGGAAGCGGCAAGTCAACCCTGCTCAATATGCTTGGCGGGCTTGACAGACCCTCGGCCGGAAAGCTCCTGGTCGACGGGAAGGACCTTCTGAAATTCAACGACGCGCAGCTCATAAAGTATAAAAGGGATATCGTAGGCTTCGTATGGCAGAATAACGCGAGGAATCTGATACCCTTCATGACTGCGCAGGAGAATGTGGAGGTCCCCATGATGCTGGCAGGAAAGACCGAAAGGCGGAGAAGGGCGCTTCAGCTGCTCGAAATGGTGGGGCTGCTCAACAGGAGGAACAACAAGCTGGGACAGCTGTCGGGCGGCGAGCAGCAGCG
>JAEZJL010000147.1 GCA_023415815.1 Bacillota bacterium
TCCTATAATGGCTTCGGCTATCTCATCCGGTAGAAACACATCAAGCCCTTCTATATCCCCCTTGCTCAAATCAAACTGTCTGGCGGCCGCCCTGTCTCTTACTATTTTGTTTTGACCGAAATAATATTTTTCCCCGCTGAATGTCGTAATCGTTATGATATGCTTGCTCTTCAGGTCTGCAAAGCTAAGCCAGTAATCCGCGGAGTTTTCACCTTCAAGGATGGTTATATTATAACCGTAGGAGCCCTCGCCGTTGTCAAGCTCGAAACGGATTTCCGACCGGGCTTTTTTTCCGCCTTCCAGACTTATTTTGCCCTGGATTTTTCCGGCATCCAATACGGTAAAATTGACCGGACCGTTATATGAGCCTTTTACCGTTATGACGTCCGCTTTGCCGTAGTCGATGGCAGCTCCGGCTTTGGCATAATAGCCGTTACTGAACGGTTGTCCTCCGTAAGAAGGATAATTGTACCCCATTTCATATCTTATTCTATAGGATGCTTTGACCTCAGGTACGATCATGCTGTAGGAAGCTTCTTTGACTTCGCGAAAAAAGGCGCCGTCTTCTTGAGGAATATCCACGTCATCCGACAAATTACCGGGGGTGCCGTTGTCGTATACCGGAATAACCAGACAGGAACAGTCGAGCGCCGCATTATTATTTATGCGCGGAATTCTCACTTTACCGGTTATCTTCCTCCCTTTGATCAACTGCAGGTCCATATTGGTGTAACTGGTCTTTTGAAGCTTCATCTGCTTGGCTTTTGAGAAATTGAAGCTTGTCCCGTTTGAGGTGTAAAAGCCTTCGTAGCAAAATCTGAAATCGTCAGCCTCATAGTAGCTGTAACCTATGTAGCCTTCGGTATCTAAATCAACTCCCAAAAAATATACCGCCGAATCGGAGCCCGCTTTTATAAGTGCAGTAGATGATGCCGCATAGGACTCCGAATGAATATCCGGATATTTGTTTTTCTTAAAAAAATACACCTGCACGGCAGTATCCCGGGTCGCTTTCAATCCCTCCGGCAGCGAAATCTTTCCGCTGATGATACACTTTGGGCCGGTGTTGGCCTCTTCTGCCGTTTTTACGCTAGCTATATACCCGGATATATTTTCTTCTTCCGTCTTTATAAAAATATTTCCGGATATAAATACAAAAAGTATGATAAAAGCTACCACCAGGCACTTTCTAAAGAAGCTCATAAAAAATCCTCAAAATACATTTGTATGAAATACGAATCATATATTACCACATGCTGCGGCTGAAGTAAACAAATAGGGGCATAACCGTATAATTGCATCGGCCTTCCCAGCCGAATGTTACTTAGACTAGAATATCAACATTGACATATGCCTGTCATATTAATAAAAAAATTTTTGGAAAATATAATATCTCTATTGACAAAGTAAATCTGATATTTTATGATAACAGTAATGATTACTATTATTGATATATTATTTTTAAATAAAAGGCAGAATGGGGAGAATAAATGAACAGGAGATTCAGCACGCAGAAAAAAATGATAGAAGAAACTCTCGGGCTTCTGGATCATCCGACAGCGTCGGAGGTATATGAGAAAATCCGGAAGGACTATCCCCAGATAAGCCTTGGCACCATCTACCGCAATCTCAATATCATGGCGGACGGCGGCGAGATTATGAGGCTTTCCTTTTCCGGCGCGCCCGACCGCTTCGACCATAATCCGGCGGAGCACTACCATATCGTATGCAGCCGGTGCGGCCGGATTTTCGATACCGTAGGCGGAGCTATCCCCCAGGAGCTTCTCGACCGGCTTGACAAAGCGGTTGAAGCGAGCACCGGACTTGAGGTTGAAAGCCGCATCATGCTTTTCTGCGGAATCTGTCCCTCATGCAAAAAAAATTAACGTCACGGACTTTGATCCTTACAGCTTTTTGCTGATGGAATATAAATTAAAAATATAGGAGGTATTCAAATGTCATTGATCGGAAAAGAAGTAAGCGAATTTAAGACTCAGGCCTTTGTAGGAGGCCAGTTCAAAGAGATCACCAAAGCGGACCTGCTTGGAAAGTGGTCGGTATTCGTATTCTACCCTGCCGACTTCACCTTTGTGTGTCCGACCGAGCTGAGCGATCTTGCGGATAATTATGCGCAGTTTAAGGAAATCGGCTGCGAGGTCTATTCCGTATCCACCGATTCCCACTTTGTGCATAAGGCATGGCATGACGCTTCGGAGACCATCAAAAAAATCACTTATCCAATGCTCGCCGACCCGACCGGAAAAATCACGAAGGATTTCGAGGTCTATATCGAGGACGAGGGTATGGCGCTCAGGGGCAGCTTTGTCATCAACCCCCAGGGCAAAATCGTATCCTATGAGGTAAACGACAACAGCATAGGCCGCGAAGCAGCCGAGCTGCTTCGCAAGGTGCAGGCAGCCCAGTTTGTCGCAGAGAACGGCGACCAGGTGTGCCCCGCGAAGTGGCGTCCTGGAGCCCAGACGCTCAAGCCGAGCCTTGATCTTGTCGGGAAAATTTAGGTTCAGTTATGAATAAGCACTATGATTTGATAATCATCGGGGCCGGCAGCGCCGGCATGAGCGCCGCAATCTATGCGGGGCGGGCAAAATTAAAAACTCTCGTTCTGGATAAGGACAGGACCGGCGGCCAGATTAAAATCACAGCGGAGGTTGTGAATTATCCGGGTATTCTCCGCACCTCCGGCGAGGAGCTGGCCCAGACGATGAAAAAACAGGCGGAAAGCTTCGGCGTTGAGTTTCTGAACGCCGCGGTGCAGTCCGCGGATTTTTCGCAGGACCTTAAAAAGCTTAAAACCTCCGAGGGTGAGTTTGAAGCTCTGGGCGTGATCGTTGCCACCGGTTCAAAGCCCAGAACACTGGGCTTTGAAGGCGAGGAAGCCTTCAGGGGGCGCGGTATCGGCTACTGCGCCACCTGCGACGGCGAATTTTTCGCCGGCATGGACATCTTCGTTATCGGCGCAGGCTTTGCGGCGGCGGAGGAAGCGATCTTCCTCACGCGCTATGCAAAAAAGGTGACGATCATCGCCAGAGAGCCGGAATTCACCTGTTCGAAAACGATTGCCGACAAGGTGCTCGCACACAGGAAGATCGAGGTGAAATTCAACACAGAGATTCTGGAGGTGGGCGGCGTAAAGGTACTCAAATACGCAAGATTTGTAAATAACAAGACCGGAGAGACCTGGCGGTATGATGTGGCTGAGGGCGATTCATCGTTCGGTGTGTTCGTGTTTGTAGGCTACATCCCCCAAAGCGCCGAATTTGCCGGACAGCTTGCGCTTGACGAATATGGGTATATCCTTACCGATGAAAACATGAAAACAAACATAGACGGCGTTTATGCCGCCGGGGACATACGTCCGAAAGCGCTTCGCCAGCTTGTCACGGCAGTTTCTGACGGCGCCCTTGCAGCCGCGGCGCTTGAGAAATATATCGAAGAAAAAAAGGAGCGGCTCGGAATCCGGAGTGTATCCGAATCCTCTCTAGAACAGACGGCAGAAGTCTTTTTTGACGACGGGCTCAAAGCCCAGCTCACGAATATCTTCGCACGCTTCCAAAACAGGATCCTCCTGGTTGCTATTCTGGATGAGTCCAGCGAAGTGAGCACGGAACTCAAAGGCTTCCTGTTCGAGATATCCTCATTCACAGACAAAATCGGTGTGGAGTTTTTCAATAAAGGTGAATATCCGGCTACGGAAAAAAACATCAACGCTACGATTTTCCCCACCTTTGCGATTCTGGATCCGGACGGAAGGTATACCGGCGTCCAGTTCCACGGGATTCCGGGAGGTCATGAAATAAATTCCTTTGTTCTGGCTCTTTATAACGCCGCCGGGCCAGGGCAGGCGGTCGGCGAGGACATCCTGGCGGAAATCCGGGCGCTGGATAAGCCTGTGAACTTTAAAATCGGCGTCTCCCTCTCCTGCACGCTTTGTCCGGATGTGGTGGCCTCGGCACAGCTGATGGCCTTGAGGAATCCCCTGATTGAGGCTGAAATGATCGACATATTCAGATTTCCAGAGTTTAAGAACAGGTACTCCATTATGAGCGTCCCGGCCGTCATAGTCAACGACACACGGCTCCTGTTCGGTAAAAAAAGCCTGGAAGAGCTTATACAGCTTGCCAGGGCCTGATTGCGCATATGTACATTCTCCCCTATCCATTTTCAAGCTCCGCCGGTTACAAAAAACCGTGCCGGGGCTTGTTATTTTACATCTCTCCTGCGGATATCTCCTTTTGTACCCTCTTGGGAAAGCTCTTTATTACCTGCCCATACGAATGATCGATCATGCCAAACAGTACGGCATCCTCCATTTTGTTGACCCACACGGTATTGCGATAGGGCTGGTGAGCAGGCGGACAGTGGTAGCCTCTGACTACAATGTCAGGATATTGACTGCGGTAAAAGCCCGCCAGGAACGGTTCGCATTTCAATGTGATTTTATAATTGCCCTCTTGCGTGTAAATTTCCGCAAATATCTTTCCGTTTACCTTAATGCAAACAGGTTCTTTGCCAAACGGATAGTCGATGTATGCCGCTTTCATGCCGCAGCAGTATCGGATCAGTTCATCAGGCTGTATCATAACATTATCCCGTCAATATGCCAGTCTTTCGCCGCACTTTTTTATAAAGCTCATTATGCTTACCGCGATGATAATAGACATTATCAGAAGTACAATCACAAAAATTATGGCTATTGCAGGTATAAAAATCAAGATAAATGAAGATATAACAGCGATCTGAAGTATCTTGTACTCTCTCCACCTGTCCATCGATTCCTGGGCCAAATCCGTCTGCCCGGATTTCTCCGCGATTTCCTTTATTCCCATAAACAGATTATATACGACCAATAAATTCAATATAAACGACGCTATCGTCAGAGGTATGCTTAAAATCCCAAGTGGTCCGAAATTAACCACCTGTCCCTGATTCTGCGCAGGAAATTGATACAGAGAAAATACGGATAATATCGCCATGAAGATGTTATATTTAGCAGCTGTTCCGAAATAAGCGCTTCGCGAGGCCAGACTGCTGAAGCCTGAAGCAAACAGCAAATAACCCACAATATCAGGCAATATGTCAAAGCCCTGGATTCTAAAACTGATCATTATAAAAAGAAAGCCCCAGTACAATTTTCCAAACCCGTTCTCATTCATATAATCCTGCCCTCAGTTTTATATGCAAGCATACTTAACCTTTCAAATGCCGTTACATCAAGCAGGGGCGGCTTTTGCCGCCCCTATGCTTTATTCTTCGTCTTCCTGAAGTTTATTTAAAACCTCTTCCGTCACTTCATGGTTATAGCCTCTGTGATTCAAAAACATAAATACCTTTTTCCGTACCCCTTCATCCCGGAGGTCGTATTTGCCGAATTTCTTTTTTACAAGCTCCTCGGCGATAACGGCTTCATCGACCTTCCAGTCCTCAAGCACCTCGTCCGCTATCTCGGACGATATCCCCCTGCTTTGCAGCTCAAGCTTCAACAGCTTCTTCGATTTTGGCTTCAGCTTGCTCCTGTCGAAAACAAACTTCTGGGCGTATAATTTGTTGTTTATGTACCCTATTGCCTTGAGCTCTTCAATCACTTTCTCTATATTGGCGCTGTCATAGCCCTCTTCATGCAGCTTCTGCCTTACTTCCTTTTCGGTCCTGAGCTTCATTGAGAGGTATTTAACTCCGGCGGCCTTTGCGCTTCGGAAATTTATCGTGTTTTTAATATAATCCAGTTCCTCGGCGGTAATTTCCTTTTTTTCATACAGATTCAGGCTGAGAAAATCCTCCTCGCCGATGGTAAAGACAAATCGTCCGTCAATGTAGATAGACATGCGGTCTCTATTCTTTTTATTCTTTTCTGCCGATGTAATCTCCATTTACCCCACCTGAAAAACGAATGATATCAGCCATAATTATACATTAAAATACGATAAACATAAAGAGGCGCAAAATTATTCTATTTCTATATCCAGTTCGTCCGCATCCTCATGCTGCGGATGGCCCATGCTCTTTACAAAAGCCTGGCTGTAATTATCTCTTATCTTTACTTCTATATCCTTGGTTATTTCCCTGTTTTCCCTGAGGAACTGCTTCACGTTCTCCCTGCCCTGTCCTATCCGCTGTCCGTTGTAGGAGAACCATGCGCCGCTCTTGTTCACAATATCCAGATTCACGCCCACGTCCAGTACGCTGCCTTCCTTTGAAATGCCTTCGCCGTATATGATGTCGAACTCAGCCTCCTTAAAGGGCGGAGCCACCTTGTTCTTTACCACCTTCGCCCTGGTCCTGTTTCCTATGACCTCTGTCCCCTGCTTCAGGGTTTCGATCTTCCTTACGTCGAGCCTTACGGAAGAGTAGAACTTAAGGGCCCTTCCGCCGGGTGTCGTCTCGGGGTTTCCAAACATGACCCCTACTTTTTCCCTGAGCTGGTTTATAAAAATGGCCGTGGTCTTCGACTTGCTGATAACACCGGCCAGCTTCCTTAATGCCTGGGACATGAGCCTCGCCTGAAGGCCCACGTGCGCGTCGCCCATCTCGCCGTCTATTTCAGCCTTGGGTACGAGCGCCGCAACGGAGTCTATTACGATAACGTCGATGGCGCCGCTCCTGACAAGAGCCTCGGCAATCTCCAGCGCCTGCTCGCCGGTATCCGGCTGCGATACTATCAGATTATCTATATCAACACCCAGCTTCTTCGCATAAACCGGGTCAAGCGCATGCTCGGCGTCTATGAAGGCCGCATCTCCTCCCGACTTCTGGGCCTCGGCTATGATATGGAGGGCGACCGTCGTCTTACCTGAAGCCTCGGGCCCGAATATCTCAACAATCCTTCCTCTCGGCACCCCGCCGACGCCTAACGCTATGTCAAGCCCTATCGCTCCTGTCGGAATCGTCTCGATATTCATATGAGTGCTCTCTCCGAGCTTCATAACCGCACCTTTTCCAAACTGCTTCTCTATCTGGCCCAAAGCCATCTCAAGAGCCTTCTTTTTTTCCATCATATCCGCAATGACCTCCTTATTGATATGTCGAACATTTGTTCTTTGTCCATTATATAACAACATACAGTAACAGTCAATGGTCAACTTGCATATTTTTACAATTTTTTCTTTTAAATTTTTCCCTCGCCATTTTTATAAAATATAACGCTTCATCGGCCTTCAGCAGCAGCATTACGGCCAGGTACACCCCCGCGCCTGCAGCTATCTCAAAAGCCAGGTACAGCAGCTGGAGCGGCTTGGTGTAAAGGTGTACGGGTACTATATTCAGAAGCCACAGCACGGCGCCCATCGCCAGGGAAGACGGCAGAGCCTTGAGCGTGAAAAGCAGCAGCCTGTCAAGATGTATTCCCTGCATCTTTTTATTGAGCAGTATTAAAAGGAGTATGGAATTGACGGTGCTGATGATGGAATAGGTCAGGGCCATTCCCACGGCCCCTAGCGCCGTCGTCCTGTAAAACAGGCAGCCAAAGCCCAGATTCATCACAATGGTCCCAAGGCCGACCAGCAGCGGCGTCTTTGTATCCTGCTTTGCATAAAAGGCTCTGTTCATTGTTGCAACAATGGATTGCGTTATCATTGCCACGGAGAAAACCGCCATTATTTCCGCTACCACAGGCACCTTGTCCCCGCCGAATCTGCCGCCCCACGTGAAGATCGCCCTAACCACCGGCTCCCTGAGAATGATGAAGCCTACGGCGGAGGGTATGGAAAGGAAGAGCACCGAGGTCATTGATTTCATCAGGATATTCCTGTAACCGTCTAAATCGCCGGCGGCAAATTTCCTGGAAAGCGTTGGCAGCATGGCCGTGCCTATGCCCATGGCAAAGATGCCATAGGGCAGCTGCCACACCGTATTTGCATTTCTGTAGGCGGAAACGCTGCCTTCGGCAAATAAGCTGACAAAAAAGATCGCGATGATTATGTTTACCTGCACAACCGAGGATGAGAGCAGCGATGGGACAGCCTGCTTAATAAGCCTGCGAAAGCCGCGGTTGCCCCAGTCGATGATCAGTTTGTAGAGCTTCATATTCCTGAAAGCAAAGGACAGCTGGAAAAGGAAATATACGGCCGCGCTGCATGCCACGCCTATCGCGACCTTTACCATGCTTGCGGGGTTCACATCGGCGAATATGAGTATGCTGAGCGTGCAGCCAAGATTATAAATGGACGGCCCGTATGCGGCCGCGGCGAATCTTTTATACGAATTCAGAACTCCGTTGCAGATACCCGCCAGCATTATAAATGAAACGGAAGGGAAAAGTATCCGCATCAGCCTTATGGCCAGCTCCTCCGTCTCCGGGCTTATCTGAGACAAGCCCGGCGCAACCAGGGGGATGATATACGGCGCGAATATGACGCCGAGCACACAGAGCGCGGCCATTCCGGCAAATATGGTATTTATGAAGATGCTGACCGACCGCCAGCCCTCCGCTTCCTCATCTTTTTCAAGATATCCCGAAAGAATCGGTATAAGCGCCGCCGATATCGTACCGCCGACCAGCAGCGTATACATGAGGTCCGGTACGGTAAAGGCCGCTATATATGCGTCCTGCACCCAGCTCAGGCCCACCTTCCAGGAAAGCATGGTTTCTCTGACAAAGCCCGTGACTCTGCTCAGTACCATGGATGACATAACGATTATCGCAGCATTTGCAAGTCTCGTGCTCTGTGCAGATTTCAAAGCAAAACCCCCTGCCGGCATATATTCAAACCGGGTATTTTTCACTCCATATCGTCATTTAAGGCATTGATGAAATATCTTCTGACCATATCAAAAACATGCAGAGCCGTCACGTTTCTTATTCTGCTCCTGCTTCCCCAGAGCCTCAGCTTCTTGCAGACGACCCCGCCCTCATGCGCAAGCGCGGCGTATACAAGCCCTACCGGCTTCTCGGCGGTGCCTCCGTCGGGCCCTGCGATGCCCGTAATCGAAAGCCCGATGCCCGCGCCTGCCACCCTTCGGACGCCCTCGGCCATTTCCTTTGCGGTCTCCCCGCTCACGGCCCCGTATTTGTCCAGGGTTTCCTGCTTAACGCCCAGGTTCTCAACCTTCGACCTGTTGCTGTAGCTGATGATAGCCCTGTCGAATACGGCGGATATTCCCGGTATGTCGGTCAGCTTCGCCGAAACCAGACCACCCGTGCAGGATTCCGCAATCGCTATTTTTGTGCCGCTCTTGAGCAGAAGGTCGGCAGCGACCTCCTCCATGTTTTTATTCTCCGAGCTGTATACGGTATCGCCAAGCCTGCGCCTTATTTCGGCTTCAACCGGCGCTATCAAATCTTCCTCTCCGGCGTCCTTCGGATACTTCGCCGTCAGCCGCAGAGTGACCTCTCCGTCCTTGGCATAGGGCGCGATGGTGGGATTCGTCTGACCGTCTATAAGGTCCAGTATCATGGACTCCATCGCTGACTCTCCGATACCGAAAATCCTCAGGAATTTTGAAACCAGCCTGAATTCCATCTTCTCAGTGAAATACGGGATTACCGTCTCCTCGAACATGGGCTTCATTTCCGAAGGCGGTCCGGGAAGCATCACGATGGTTTTGGAGCCCTCCTCGATGATGCAGCCGGGCGCGGTCCCGTTGCTGTTCCTCACAATAATGCTGTTCTCAGGCAGGTATGCCTGCTTCACGTTGTTCTGCGTCATCGGACGGTTGAGCCTCTTGAAAAAAGCCTCCATCTTGTCGAGGCTTTCCCTGTCCAGCACCAGCTTCCTGTTTACAGCTTCGGCAACCGTCTCCTTTGTCAGGTCGTCCTGGGTAGGTCCCAGTCCGCCGGTCATTATTACCAGATCGGAGCGCGAAAGCGCCAGTCTCAGGCACTCCTTCAGCCTCGCCGGGTTATCGCCGACCACGCTGTGGTAATAAACGCCTATGCCCACGTCGGGCAGCCTTGCGGAAATATATTGGGCGTTTGTATTTGCAATCTGACCCATCAGGAGCTCCGTGCCGACGGCCAGTATCTCTGCGTTCATAGCTTTTCACATCCTTGTTTCTGTGTGTTTGCAGCCTGCCGGGCCGCTTTTTATATATTATAACAGTTCTGCCTCTCATTAATCAACAGAACCATATATATTAAAAAGCCTTGCTTAACCAAATGTCTATATTATAAAATTATGGGTATAAATAATCAGGTGTATCCGGGAATTTCCATATTCCCATGGCCGCATCGGAATTTGACATGGTTTAAGGAGGCGGTTTATACGGCATTGAAGGATATAAAGAAGATAACCATCATAGGAGCGGGCTTTGTCGGCTCCACCACGGCTTACACGCTTATGATCAGCGGGCTTGTTTCGGAGCTGGTGCTTATCGATGTGAATAACGAAAAAGCCGAGGGCGAAATCATGGACTTGAGCCACGGGATGCCTTTTGTCAGGCCGGTTAGGATGTACAGCGGCGCTTACAGCGACTGCGCGGGCTCGGATATCATAATCATCTCCGCCGGAGCCAATCAGAAGCCCGGTGAGACCAGGATCGACCTGGTACATAAAAATACGGCCATATTCAAAAGCATCCTCGGCGAGATAATCAAATACAACACCGACTGCATCCTTCTGGTGGTCACAAATCCCGTAGACATACTCACCTATGTCACGTGGAAAATTTCTGGCTTCCCGAAGGAAAAGGTCATCGGCTCGGGCACTGTGCTGGATACGGCCCGCTTCAAATACATGCTCGGAGAGCATACCGGCATAGACGCGAGGAACGTCCAC
This sequence comes from Bacillota bacterium, assembly GCA_023415815.1. GTDB lineage: Bacteria > Bacillota > Clostridia > Acetivibrionales > DTU013 > JAEZJL01. The sequence continues at coordinate 10,731 of JAEZJL010000147.1, forward strand.
GCATATATCATAGGAGAGCACGGCGATTCGGAGGTGGCCGCCTGGAGCCTCACAAACATCGCCGGAATCCCTATGGAAAAGTACTGCGAGGACTGCCAGAAGTGCAAGGGACAGCTTTCGAAATACGAAATTTACAGCGAGGTAAAAAACGCCGCGTACGATATCATAAAGCGCAAGGGCGCCACTTACTACGCCGTGGCGCTGGCTGTAAGAAGGATCGTCGAGGCGATCGTACGTGATGAAAACTCTATACTGACGGTGTCAAGCCTGATGGAGGGCAATTACGGTCTGAGCGGCGTGTGCCTTAGCCTGCCTGCCGTGGTGAACAGCTCGGGTATTTCCCGGGTGCTCGACGTGCCCCTCAATGAAGCTGAAACAGAAGCGTTTATCAATTCGGGCAATTCTCTGAAGGATATAATAAAGACCATAGACCTGTAAACTTATATATTATACGGTTATCTCAAAGGGCTTTCGCCACGGACGGCGGAAGCCCTTGTCTTCGTCCCGCTCCCGTAAAAAAACACCCTAATCTGCCCAAAAAAATCTACTTTAAACCTTATATCGCTTGATGTAACATAATATTATTAATATAAACAAAATCATGGAAGAGGATGCCGAATATGAACAATACTGCCAAAATTATCAAGAACATCATTGACAATGTGGAAAACGTTATCGTCGGAAAGCGCTATGCCGTCGAGCTGGCGGTCATTTCTCTCATCTGCAACGGACATGTGCTGATAGAGGACGTCCCCGGCGTCGGCAAAACAAGCCTTGTCTCCGCGCTGGCGCGCTCGGTGAACGCATCCTTCAAAAGGATACAGTTCACTCCCGACGTCCTGCCTTCGGACATAACCGGTTTTTCGGTTTACAACCAGAAGACCTCCGAGTTCGAATACAGGCCCGGCGCCATTATGAGCCAGATTGTTCTTGCGGACGAAATCAACAGGACCTCCCCCAAAACGCAGGCAAGCCTGCTGGAGGTCATGGAGGAATACCAGGTAACGGTCGACGGCGTGACCTACAAGGTTCCGAGGCCCTTCATGGTGCTGGCCACCCAGAATCCGGTGGAATATCTCGGTACATATCCTCTGCCCGAAGCCCAGATAGACCGGTTTTTCATGAAAATATCCATAGGCTACCCCACGATCGGCGAAGAAAGCTACATACTCTCCAAATTCCAGTTCAACAGTCCGCTCGAGAAACTGCACCCCGTGGCTGAAAGCGGCGATATCACAGCCCTTCAGGAGGAAATAAAGAACGTTCACGTGGATAAAAGCCTCAACAACTATATCGTGGACATCGTAAGCCAGACGAGGAAGCACGCCGACGTCACGCTGGGCTCCAGCCCAAGGGGCTCGCTCTCGCTGTTCAGAGCCTCGCAGGCCTGGGCGTTCTATAACGATAGAAATTACGTCCTGCCGGACGACATCAAAAGAATGGCCATACCGGTGCTTTCTCACAGGATCATACTGAAACAGGAGGCCAAGCTCAAAAAGATAAACCCTGAAGAAATCCTGAATTCTATTATAGGAAGAATAAACGTGCCTGTGGTGAGCTATGATGAAACAAAGTAGAATCCTATATATTTGCCTGCTGTTCTCAACCCTTGTATATGTATACTTCAACGGCGGCAAGCTTCCGTACATGCTCTTTTACACGCTGATACTGCTGCCGGTGGTTTCGCTGGCGTACACCGCGATCGTCTATTTCAGGTTCAAATACGGCCAGGAAATCGATAAGAGGTTTGTTACAAAGGGAGACAAGGTAAACTTCATATTCAGCATAAACAACGAGGACTTTTTCCTCTACCCTTATGTCAGGGTTTCTTTCTACGGAGCCAAAACGATATTCGCCAACCAGTTCCAGGTCAGGAACTTTTCCCTCTCGCCGTTCCGTGGGAAGACCTACTCGCTTGAGCTGATATGCAATTTCAGGGGCAACTATGAAATAGGGATAAACTCCGTGGAGTTTGAGGATTTTCTCGGCCTGTTCACCTTCAAATACAAGATCTTCGAGCCTAAGTATGTGACTGTCTACCCCCGCATTGTCAGGCTGGACAGGTTTTTCCTCAAAACGGATTTCATGTCCGATACGCACTCGGTCCTGAATACGAAAAACGAGGATATGTCCACGGTTTCGGACGTCAGGAAATACGCTTACGGCGACAGTCTGAAGAGAGTGCATTGGAAGCTGACGGCAAAGTCGGGGAATATCATGGTGAAGAAATTCCAGAGCACCTCCGAGACGAGCGCTATCATGCTGCTCGACCTGCGGAAAAACACTATGGAAAACAGCCAGAACATCATCCTGGAAGACAAATTAATAGAAACCGTCGTGTCAGTGCTGCATTACTGCATGTTCAACTGGATACCGATTAACCTGGTATACTTCAGCGAAAAGCTGATAGATGTCCATGCCAAAAACCACCTTCTGTTCAGCGAGCTGTATGAAGCGCTTGCAAAGGTGAAGTTCAGCGAAAGCGTGCACCTGAAGGACTTGCTCAAGGTTTATTTGAACAATACCGTTTCGACGACGAATATACTTCTTTTTACATCAAACCTTGACTATGAGCTGTATAACGAAATTTACAACACCAGCACCGCGGGCTTCGATGTAAGCCTTATCTATGTATCCCCCGAAGAGCTTACCGGGATAAAGGATGCGGACGCCGAAAAAATAATGGCGTTCCTGCCTGAAATAGGCGTGAATACATATAAGCTCAACATAGGCGACGATACCAAGCTCGTGCTTGAACATCAGTGAGAGGAGGCCCGACATGAAGACAAAAAAAATAATAGGCACACTTCCCGATTTCTTTCTTGCCCAGCTTCTGAGTCTCAGCTTCGTATTGGCGCTCACGACCTCACTGGGTCTAAATTACCCGCATTTAAAGATCTATTTAATGATATTTGCCGCAACTCTGATATACTCCCTGGCTTTCACAAACAGGCTTTCGTCCGTTTTCGCAGCCTCGCTTGCAGGCCTGGCCGTCTTAATAGCCGCATATATAATAGCCTTCCGGACCGGCATCGAAAAGGTCGCCGTCTTCCTTGACGACTATTTTTACTGGCTGTATGATTTCATAATGAATTCGGGGATCCCGGATAGGACCTACCAATTAATTACTGTAGTTGCCTTATGCGCCGCAGTATCGCTCTTCACGTACCTATTTACGGTCAAAAAGTTCGTATTTTACGTTCTTTTAATAACCGGTTCGGCCATATTTACGGTTCAATGGTCCTATTACCTTACCACCAGCCTGGTACCCTTCTATATCTTCCTGCCGGTTATACTAGTATTGTATTTCAAGCACGTACACTCGTGGAAATCGGCATCCACTCAGAACGAGTACATGAACGCAGGCTATTACACACTTTGGATAATCCCCGTATGCGTTGCAGCCGTATTGCTTTCTGCCTCTCTGCATGTAAATGACAATCCGCTGCAATGGAAATGGCTGGATAAAAAAATCAACACCGTGTATAACTACTTCAATAAAAAGTTTAATTACGAGGCTTTTGACTATTTTTCGGTATCTTCCTCGGGCTTCGGGGGCAAGGACAACCTGCTCGGAGGGCGCGTAAGGCTGAACAAGACGCTCGTGCTGAATGTTGAAACTCCCCACAACGTCTACCTTAAGGGCATATCAAGGGATGTTTATACCGGGACCAAGTGGGTTAACAGCAGCGCCGAAATGCAGGCCATCGGCGGGAATTATAACAGCCTTTACGAGGATACCGAGGAAATGCTTCTCGGGATGGAGCTCCTGACGAACGATCCGCAGGCTTTGGATAAATACTTCTTCAAGGATACGGTAAATATTACCTTCCAGAATTTGAGGACCAAGTCTCTGTTCATCCCTTCCAAGACCTTTGCTTTTTCACCGGCCAACACGGATTTAAAAGGTATCACCGACGTAAACGGCTCGCTTTCGGTGGCTGAAAGGCTGAACAAGGGCTTTAAGTATTCGCTGCAGCTCTACAGCCCGAAGCTGGGCTCAAAGGAATTCGCGGATGTCCTCAGAAAAAGCAAGCCGGGTTTATACGATGAATATGCTCTGAAAATCCAGACTCTCTCAGACACCATTTTCACTCCCTTACCCCAGGTGGTTTCCAGCGACTTGGCCAATGCGTCTTCATCAAATACGGTCAATGCAACGGCATCTTATACGTTACCTTATAATTATTCCCGGTCATTAAGATTATTGCCGCAGCTAAAAGAGCTGCAGGAGAATGCGAAGGCGGTAGAAGCAAAATATCTTCAGCTCCCTGAGACCCTCCCGCAGAGGGTGCGGGACCTTGCCGTTTCAATCACGGCCTCCTCCGGCAACCGTTATGACAAGGTAAAAGCCATTGAGCAGTATCTTTCCGGCAATTTCCCGTATAACCTTGACGTAAGGACAACGCCCAGAAACAGGGACTTTGTCGACTATTTCATATTCGACCTCAAGCAGGGCTATTGCACATATTATGCTTCCGCAATGGCTGTCCTTGCCAGGTGTGCAGGGATACCCGCAAGATATGTGGAGGGCTACATGCTCCCCCCCAAGCCGATCGAGGAAGGTTCAAAAAAATATTCGGTATCGAATATGCAGGCTCACGCCTGGGTGGAGATCTATTTCGAAGGGTACGGCTGGCTTCCCTTTGAGCCTACCTCGCCCTTCAGATCGAGCTTCTATCTGGACAACAGCATACAGGCAAGCTACAGCGGCGGATACAGCTCCTCTTATGAGGATTACATGGAGATGATCAGAAGATATTCGCAGGGCGGCAATTCCGGCGGCTTAGACATTCAGAAGGAAGAGGAAACCGAAAAATACAGCGGCCTGTTTATAATAGCCGTTTGTATAGGTGCGGCCGTAGTCCTGCTGATTGTGCTCATTGTTTTCAATCTTTTCAGGAGCAAGCTGAGGCTTTACAGAATTATGAACCTGCCGTCGAGGGAATGCATACTAAAGCTTTACGATTACTTCGTCAGGATTCTTTCCCTCCAGGGTCTGGGCATACGCGGAGGCGAAACGGCCCTGCAATATTCGCAGAGGATCGATGGCTTCATGTTTTACAGTCCGGTCAAATTCAAGGCAGTAACCGACATTTTCGTCAAGTGCAGATACAGCCTGAACGACGCCAGCGAAAAGGAAAAACAGCTCGTCGGCGATTTCAGGTCCTCCTTCATGAGCGAGACCAGAAGCAACATCGGCAAGGCCAGATTTTTCTTCCTGAAATGCATTCTCGGAAAGATATAACGCATGTTCTCATATAAATAAAACAGGGGTGATTATTTTCACCCTTGTTTTTTGTTTAGTGAGGCATGTGCATATAAAATGAATTTTACAATACTGTTAAATTACCGAAAACTATAAAATGATAAAATGAATTATACGATATACTGTATATAATACTGTATATATATGGCAGTGTGAAAGGGCCTTTACGTGAGAAAATCGAGGATAAAAATCGAAAAGGACAATAGCGAGCGATGGCTGCTCACTTATGCCGATTTAATGAATTTACTGCTGATACTTTTCATCCTTCTCTATACGCTGAGAACCGTCGATGCTACCAAATACATCAACCTCTCCAAATCCCTGAACAGTTCCTTCGGAAGCCAGAAAACGGCGGCGATGCCCAATAACGGCGGAAGTCAAAATTCCTTAAGCCCCACGGCTTTTGACTTGTCTTCAGCCGCGATACCCTCATACCTGGAGGAGCAGCAGCTGCAGGAAATAGCCGAGCTTGTCAATGCCTATGCGAAAAATGAGTTTCTGGCCGGAAGCATCGATGTTTCCATTGAGGAAAGAGGCGTCAACATTTCCATTTCCGCACGGGTGCTGTTCAAATCCGGCAGCGCCGTTGTGGAGGAGCCGTCTGTGGAAACCATACTGAAAATAGGAAAAATCATTACTTCATTTTCCGGAAAGCATGTCATCGTGGAAGGCCATACCGATACTGATCCGATAAATACCGCGCAATTCCCGGATAACCTGGAGCTGTCCACCGCCCGGGCAAACAGCGTCCTGCGCATACTGGTCAACGAGGCGGGCATAGCCCCGGAGATCATCTCTGCGGCAGGCTATGGGGAATTCAGGCCAAAAGTCCCAAATACTACCACAGAGAACAAAGCAATAAACAGAAGGGTTGATATTGTAGTCCTGAAAAGCCTGTACAGCAAATCCGAGCCGAAATGACACACCTTACTTGAAGGAATCAAAAAACTTTTTCAGGTCCTCTTTTGATTCCTTGCTGAGATTATGCCACCGGATGCCCTGGACAGCCCCTTCAAGTCCGCAAAGAGAGCTGAAGCAGGTATCTCCTTCATATAGGCGCAGCTTGATAAAGGCCTCCTTGCTCCCGTTTTCCATAAAGGTTTCGACGTCTTTTATCCCAACGGCCGCAAGCCGTTTTTCCATCGTCTTGCCGATATTCGGCAGTTCGCTCAGACTTCCCATGTTCTCACACCCCATCATAAGCTTCCAGAGCAACCGGAAGCGATTTTACAACAAGATTCCCCACTGCGGGCAGCCCAAGGAGTACGGCGCTTATGACGTCTTCCCTTGAAGCTCCCAGGTCTCTCGCCCTTTTTACATGAAAAGGGATACCGCTTTCCAGCCCGCTTGCGGCAAGCACGGCTATATATGCTATTTCTCCCGTCTTCGGATCGAGGCTCCCTGCCTCGTCAAGCTTCTGGACGGCCCCCATCCAGGCTTTGGCATGTTCAGGCGCTTCCTTGAGAAAAACCTGGTACGAATTGCTGACGTTTTTATAATCCATATGCTCCTGCCTCCATTCACACGATAGCTTTATTATCCCACTCCAAAATGATTCTAGCACAGATAATTTGACAACAGTATGTCAGGTTTCAATATTGTCCTGCTCCTCATCCTCATAAACCCTGCATATGCCTCTTGCTATCGCGTATATATCCTCACGCAGCCCGGCAGGCTCCAAAACCTCTATGTCGTCGCCGAAGCCCAGCAAATATCCGGAAAACCATTTGCTTAAAGCCGCGCGAAAGGTTACCTTAAGCCTGCCGTCCTCTTCAATTTCATAATTATCCAGGCCGAAAATATCATTTACGGTATACTTCATGGATTTGTTAAACAAAAGGACTACCTTTGATTCCGTCTCGCCAGCCGGCTCTATTTCCCAAATCAAATCACCCACCTGAAACTCTCTGGGCTCAAAGCTGTCCTCTTCTATCCTCAGCTCGTTCATCCTTCTGAGCTTGAACAGCCTGAAATCCTGTCTCAAAAGGCAAAAAGCATGGAGGTACCAGTTTGCTTCCTTAAAAACGATAACACAGGGTTCCACCCTTCTCTTTGTCAGCTTTTCATTGCTGAAGTATATAAACTCGATGATTTTACGTTCCTGGATGGCTTTCTTTATTTCCTGTATTCTCACTCCCAGCAGATCGTTTTTATTCCATGAAGACAGATCAATCATAATCTCGTTGCCCGCAGGTATGCATCCGGATTTGCCTGCTATACCGTTCAGCTTTTCCAGAAGGAGCTTTATCTTTACATCCTCGCTTATGCTCTGCAACCCCTTCAGACCTGCGACTATCTTGGTGACCTCGTCGCTTGTAAAGACGCTTTTATCGAACTTATACCCTTCAACAATGCCGATTCCGCCATTTATCCCTTGGTATGCGATGACGGGAATCCCGGCCAGCGAAATTGCCTCAATATCCCTGTAAATCGTCCTTACCGAAACCTCGAACTTATCCGCCAGGTCCTGAGCTTTTACCCTTTCGTGGCTCAACAAATATGTGATAATCGACAGCATTCTCTCAAGCTTCACTGATATTACCTTCCATGCCTAATAAACTATTCCTAGAATATCATAAAACCCGGCCTTTGCATATTATCGGCCTTTCCTTTTCTAAATTCAAATTCTCGCTACGGGATGCCGGAGGACGGTTTTCATGTTTTCCGGTTTGCTCTTTCTGGGGTCCGAAAGGTAAATCTCATGATGCTTCCCGGCATTTTCCAGTGTGTCTGTCAGACCCTCCTGCCTGATAAAGGCATTGATTTTATTCATGGTTTCCGGCTCCGTGGAATATGGTCCGATATGCATCATCTGCACGCACAGACCTTCCGAAAAGGCTTCAAACCGCGCTTTTTCGAGCGGCAGTCCGGGCTTTTTGCGGGCCAGCTCCCCATGGGCAGCCCATTTGAATACGTCATCGTCGACAAATTCGGGCTGGCGTATCATCAGGGTCCATTTCCAGTTATCTCTTTTTTCAAATGAAAATCCGCCTCCGTCAAGCCACCATAAGCCTTCCAGCGGAGGGACAACATATTCGAAATATCCTTCGGGCTGGTTACCCTTCATTTTGCTCATTTTTATCGTAAACGAGAGGCCGTACAGCAGCTCCGTCGCCTGCTGAAAAGCAGGGCTGTTGTTAGGGTCGCCGCTTCCGTCAACCATAATGAAATTCATATTGGGAATATCAATCAGCACCGGCTTGTCCCCCGGCATATACAGATCCTTATATTCCTTTTTATAATCGAACGCCTTATCCGCCATTTTAAAGCCTCCTCACACTTAATAACCAATGTAAGGATAACACAAAAAACCCGACATATGCATGTCAGGTTTTAGGGCAAAACTTTTATTTTTTCGGTATTCCTAGAGCTTATATACCTCGCTTGAGGAGAGCACGCTTATTCCTTTGTCGGACAGCGCCTTCATAGCCCTAACTGGATCCTCGACCCTCAATATGACCAGGGCTTCATTTTCGGTCTTTCCTACAAAGGCATACATATACTCGATGCCAATGTTTTCATTTTGAAGAATATCGAGCGCAGTCGCAAGTCCTCCCGGCTTATCGGGTATGCCAATCGCTATCACGCTGGTGCCGCTGACCGTAAAGTCGTTTTCCTTGAGGATCTTTTCCGCTGCTTCCGGCTTGTTGACGATAAGGCGGAGGATTCCGAAATCTGTGGTATCGGCTATGGAAAGCGCACTGATGTCAATGTCGTTGTCACCCAGTATTTTTGTGACTTCCGCAAGTCTTCCCGACTTGTTTTCGAGGAATATGGATATTTGTTTTACCAGCATGGCATATACCTCCTTAAAATAATGTGAGGGGACACTCCTTTCCGAGCAAGAAGTATTCCTTTTACGTTAAGGAATGTCCCCTTCTGACGCTAAAGCTATATCTTACGTTTGTCGATGACCCTTTTGGCTTTGCCTTCGCTTCTTTCGATGGTCTTGGGCTCGACCAGCTTGATTTTGGCGCTGATGCCGAGGGTGCTTTCGATTTCCTTCTTGATTTTCCTCTCAAGGTCTTCGATGTGCTTCACCTCGTCCGAGAACATCGACTGTGTCATCTCTACCCAGATCTCAAGGCTGTCAAGGTTTTCAACCCTGTCTACTATAAGCAGATAATGCGGAGCCGTCTCCCCGATCTCAAGCAGCACGCTTTCTATCTGGGATGGGAACACATTGACCCCTCTTATTATCAGCATGTCGTCAGTACGTCCCGTCACCTTTGTCATTCTGACCAGAGTTCTGCCGCATTCGCATTTTTCATAATTCAGCGACGACACGTCCCTTGTCCTGTAACGCAGCAGCGGCATGCCTTCCTTGGTTACTGTACTGAACACAAGCTCGCCCTTGGAGCCCGGAGGCAGCACCTCTTCAGTTTCGGGATTGATTATCTCAGGAATGAAATGATCCTCTTGTATGTGCATCCCGCACTTGCAGGTACATTCTATCCCGACGCCGGGGCCGATGATCTCGCTCAGTCCATATATGTCGAGCGCCAGAATGCCAAGCCTCTGTTCTATTTCAGTCCTCATGTTGTCCGACCACGGCTCTGCGCCGAAAACTCCCGATTTAAGCTTGAGCTCCTTCTTGTCTATTCCTGCCTCCTCGAGCTCTTCCGCGAGGAACAGCGCATATGATGGCGTGCAGGCAAGTATGGTAGTGCCGAAATCCTTCATTATCATGAGCTGTCTTTTTGTATTCCCTCCGGAGATCGGTATTACTGAAGCCCCTACCCTTTCGGCTCCATAGTGGGCGCCGAGTCCGCCTGTAAAAAGCCCGTAGCCGTATGCAACCTGGATGATGCTGTCTTTCGAAGCCCCTGCTGACACAAGCGAACGCGCCATAACCTCGGACCATGTGTCGATATCCTTACGCGTATATCCGACGACGATCTGTTTACCCGTTGTTCCGGAGGACGCATGAATTCTTATTATTTCACTGAGCGGCACGGCAAACAATCCATAGGGGTAAGTGTCCCTGAGGTCCTGCTTGTAAGTGAACGGGAGCTTGGAAAGGTCCTCGACGGACTTGATGTCCCCGGGCTCGATTCCCTTCTTCTGCATCTTTTCCCTGTAAAAGGGCACGCTGTGATAAATCCTTTTTACGGTATTCTCCAGTCTTTCGCTCTGTACCCTGATCATTTCCTCCCTCGACATACATTCGTATGTCCGGTTCCAGTACTGCATTATAGCAACCTCCCTATTTTAAGCCCATCCATCCTCCCGTGAAGATGGCTTCCAGGGATTGCGGTCCATCCCGCCCCACACAAAAGCAACAGGCCGTAATACTGATTGATTGATTAATTGGCATAACCCGTCTCAAAAGCTTTTATATTAACCTCCAGCAGCTTTGGCGGTATGACTTCCTTTAAAGCGTCAAGCCACAGCTCCTTGCCGATATCGGTCGATGCGGCCATAACTCCTATCAAAGCCATGTTCACGGCCTTGATGTTCCCGCATTCCTTTGCTATCTTGAGAGCGTCTATGGAGGCGACATTCTTGAGCTTATCTCCCAGGCTTTTAAGAATATTCTCAGGGTATTTTGCCTTTCCGGTGATTACGGGCATGGGATTTATCTCCTGCTCGTTCACGACCAGGCTGCCGCCCTCCTTCAGGTACTCCAGCCACCTCAGCGCTTCGAGCTCCTCAAAGGCGATGATTATATCGGCCTCTCCCTTTTCTATCAGCGGAGAATAGACCTTTTCTCCCATTTTCACATAGGTCACCACGCTGCCGCCCCTCTGCGACATTCCGTGCACCTCGGAAACCTTTACGTCATAGCCTCTCTTCATTGCTACGGCGCCTAGCACCCTGCTTGCCAGCAGCGTCCCCTGCCCGCCTACGCCGACGAGCATAATATCAAGCTTATTCATTCGCGCCACCAGCCTTTTCAATAGCGTTGAAGCTGCAAACCTTTGTGCACAGCCTGCAGCCGACACACAGCGCTTCGTTTATCTCTATCAAGCCGCCTTTGTCAACAATGGCGGGACATCCCACCGTCATGCACTTTTTGCATTTTTTGCACCTGTCGGGGCTGATACGCTGCGCGCCTTCATATTTCACATTTTTAAGCAGTACGCACGGCCGTCTGGAAATGATGACCGAAGGCTCGTCTGCCTGAGTCTCTTCCTTTACGACCTGCTCGAATTCCTTTATATCAAACGGGTCCGCTACCCTCACCCTCTCGATTCCTACTGCCTTTGCAAGCTGAACCAGGTCAACCTGCCTGACAGGCTCGCCCTTGATCGTGAAGCCGGTGGTAGGGTTGTGCTGGTGGCCGGTCATGCCCGTTATGGAATTGTCGAGTATGATAACAGTGGAATTGCCCTTGTTGTAAACAATGTCTATCAGTCCTGTAATCCCTGAATGGATGAAGGTAGAGTCGCCCAGAATGGCGACGGTCTTTTTGCCGAATTCCCTGCCTCTCGCCTTCTCCATGCCGTGGGCTATGCCGATGCTGGCGCCCATGCAGACGCAGGAATCCATCGCTTCTGTCGGCGGCAGTGCTCCCAGAGTATAGCAGCCTATATCGCCGCTGACGTTCAGCTTCAGCTTTCTAAGCACATGGAACATACCCCTGTGCGGACATCCGGGACACATTACCGGCGGCCTCACCGGGATCTGCACATCTGCAGATTGCCCTTTCGGAGGCTCGATTCTGAGCACCTTTTCCTTTATAAGGCCGGCGCTGTATTCTCCCGTGACCGGAAGCAGCTCCTTGCCCTTGACCTTCAAGCCCATCTTCCGCAGCTGGTTTTCAAAGAACGGTTCAAGCTCCTCAATGACATAAAGCGTTTCAACCTGTGCGGCAAATTCCGAAATGATCTTTTCCGGAAGCGGATAAACCATGCCAAGCTTCAGGTAAGACACCTCGCCAAAGGCTTCCCTCG
>JAEZJL010000183.1 GCA_023415815.1 Bacillota bacterium
GGATAATGTATATAGACAACGGAATAATCGTAGAGCAGGGCACCCATGATGAGCTGATTGCGGCAAGGGGGGCATATTATAGCCTTTATACGGCGCAGTACAGGCTGCTTGAGGCGATCTGAGCGAGGGCTTGTTTAACTACGCAAATGTATCTATTTCTATTTAAAGTATGGGCGCTATAAATCTCAGGCCTCCCTTTATTATCTCAAAAGAGGCCTTTTCTACTACTAACAGCTCGCCGTCCAGGTTCATAGGGGCGGGCTGCTCCGTTGTTATTGCGATGTGTGTTCCTCTGTAGAAATGGACTCCCGGTATGCTCCCGTGAAGGCCTTTCATATATCTTGGAAAAAGATGCAGTATATCGAGCCGTTTCTTTTCTTCCACCAGGCATATTTCAAGGAGTCCGTCGTCTATCTCGGCCTCCGGCAGGGCCATCATGCCGCCGCCGTAGTATTTTCCGTTGCCTATTGCAATAAGCAGCGCTTTCGTTTTAATGGGACTGCCATCAATAACAATCTCCATATAATGGTTTTCACATTTCATAACGGAGGTAATGATGCCGAGCATATACGCCAGCTTGCCGGAAATAAGAGGAAGCTTCTTAAAATTCAGGGTTTTCTGCACAACCTGGGCGTCGAAGCCCAGTGAGGTTATATTTATAAAGTATTTATCGTTGACCCTTGCCAGGTCTATCTGTCTCTCCCTGCCCTCAACGACGCTTTTTATCATGTCCTTCAGCGGGCGGCTTCCTATGATGCTTTTAATAAAGTCGTTTCCGGAGCCGGCGGGTATGGCGGCGAGACTGCTGCCCGAGCCGGCCATGCCGTTGAGCACCTCGTTCAGGGTCCCGTCCCCTCCTATGGAGAATATATTGTAATTCTCACGGGTGCTGTATCTGGAGGCTATTTCCGTTGCGTGGCCGGGATATTCGGTCGTTTCTATGATGTATTCCTTACCGCTGTCACGGAAATAATCGTGTATATCCGGAATCAGCTTCAGCGTCTTGCCCTTGCCTGCAATAGGATTCAAAATAAATAAATGCCTCATTGAGCACCTCGGACGGAAGATTTGGTTCTGTGCATATCGACATGATTCTTCTATTATACCAAAAAGTTGCAGGACAGCAAATATAATTAAACATGCAGATGCCGGACCCTCTCGATATTTGCAAGTTGGTTTTTATACCAGATTGCCCTTATAAAAGCACGAGGACATCGAGCCGTATCAATGCCTGTACATTTTGGCCTTCAGCCGGACTTCCATATAAAAAAGGCGTGCCGTATGTACCGATACGGACGCCCTTTCTTAATACGCGCCTATCCCGCGATGAAATGGCCTCTTGTCTTTATGCCTCCTATACCCTTGCTGCCCGATTGGGTCATGCCCGCTATTTGCTCCGGCGTCACCATAACCCTCGAATCCGTCAGGGCTACCCTGTCGCCTACCTTTGCCGGGTCAAGGGCATGGATAAGAATCCTGCCCGGAGAGCTGGCGAAATTGGCGCCCGCCTCCATGATGCCCTCGTAATAGGATTGGCAGGCCCCTGCGAAAATGCAGAGCCTGTCAAGGCTGGGCTCATATCTTCTGGCTTCGGTTACAGACTGTATATAATATTTCGAATTCCTGTAGCTCTCAAGTGAATTCGGCTTGCCCGAATCCTTTTTAATGCTGTCGTGTCCCGTGACGATAAGAATGTCCGCGCCCGAACCGGCAAGCAGTTGCCGGATATGCCTCGGCTGCTCGCTCTCAGGGATCACGTGCCCTGAAACCTTGACATTTATGTTCCTGTAGTATTTCAGGCACATATCAAGATAATCCGAGCTGGAGTCTATGTGCAGTATCCTTCCCGCTTTTCCGCGGATCCTCTGTAAAAACGGCGAAGGCCGCAGAATGCCTCTGGCCTGCCTGGGCATCCCGTCTGCGTACATGCCTTTTCTCATATGGAGCTGAACCTGCCTGGGATGCTGCAAAAGCAGGTCGTCGCCGTGCGAATCCGCAAATATCCTGTATATCAAGCCCCTGAGTGAATAGACCTTGCTCCCGTCAGCCCTGACCGTTACGTCGGTAATCCTGAAATAGACATCGTTCCCGTAGGATTTTCTGGCTACGATGTCCCCAACATTGAAACCACTCATACAACCACCCTTAATTTACATAATTGATAGTACATAATATGAAAAAGTAAACTTTTGGGAACGGTTATATGGAATTCATTTATCCGTGCGAAACAGAGAAAAGGCCTGTGAAGGACTCAGGCATACCGGGCTGTATTAAGCTCCCCGAGCCTTTATATCCGGCGGAATGAAAATGAGTAAAATAAAAAAGGGCATACATAATGCCCGGACGGGAAGAGCGGAGCTCCGTCCCGGGAAGGATTCAGGAAAGGGTATTTTTAGCTTAGCGGCCCTTGAGCCGCCGGTATTTTTCTATGATGGTTTCCGCGACTTCCTGCGGGCTGAGGGCTGTGGAATCTATGACAAGGTCGAAATTTGAAAGGTCTGCGCAATCTACTCCGTATTTGGTCCTGTATCTCAGGTTTTCACTGGTCTTTCTCTCCAGGAGCTTGCACCTTGCGTCGTCGAAGCCGTTGTAAGTCTCCACGGCTCCCCTGTTATCGTCGAGAACTCTTCTGACGGCCGTATCGGTATCTACCGCAAGATATACCCTGTAGGAATCGGGTACGAAGTGCCAGGCCATCCTGGAATCCAGGATCATATTCTCGTCCCTCTTACCTATTTCCGTGAGTGTGGTGTCTATTTCCTCGTCGATTTCGGGGTGCTCCTCCATATATTTATTGAAATCATATGTAGTCATATGGTATCTCTCGGCAATAGACCTCTGTATCGCGCCGGTCGAATAGATGTTAAAGCCGTACTTTTCCTTCAAATAGCGGCAGACCGTCGACTTTCCGCTTCCCAGATCGCCCGTGATGGATATCTTAATCCTGCTTTCTTTAGCTGTCATCATTTTCGCTCCTTTATGGAGATTATAGCAAATAATAAAGCGCCGGCGCCATACATTTGTCTAAATTCTTTTCTGCTATATATTGCCGCCGGCTCGGTTTCGGTTATCCACAGGCCGGACATGCAGTATTTCAAGTTATGCACAGACTTTTCAACATTATGCACAGGAATAATTCCACAAAACGCATGTTTTGTGGAATTATCCTCAGTACAGTCTGACGGGACTTTAATAAACAAAAGCATTACCAGGGCCATTTTTTACCCTGATAATCTATGAAGGCAGGTTCGTTTCCTCTGTAGTCCTCATGCCTGTCTATCAGGCCTTTTATGCCTGCTGCCGAGGTCTCGGGCAGGAGGGGCGCTTCGGTATTGAGCTTGCCCGACATGTAGGTCTGCAT
>JAEZJL010000278.1 GCA_023415815.1 Bacillota bacterium
ACCCTAAACCGTCCGGTGATTTCGGCGCGGAGAAGGTGGACGAGGCGTCTGCTTTCAAGTACTGCGGCAATCTGGGAAAACGCCTGGGACTTGACGCTCTGAAGATAAGCGGGAGAATACGTACCGAGGAGAGGCTTGAAATTCGGGCGGCGGAATCCTTTATCACCCTGCCGGGCCAAATGCCGGCCGATCTCTCAGGCAGACCCCGGATGGCGCAGGGGCCGGATGTGACGCTGCGCTTACAGGCGGTGAGACTGGGGACGAATATACTTCTTGGGATGTCCTGCGCGCCTGTCTGCCCAGTCGGAATGCGCTTAAAGAAAATTTCTCCATATAAAAGCACCGTGCTGGTGACGCATGCGGGCGAGTCCTGCGGCTATATCGCGGACGATCTTGGGTGTGAAAGGAAAACCTTTGAATATCACAGGATGAGGGTTCAAAAGGGCTATGCGGAGCCGGCCCTGCAGGAGGAGTTCCGTAAGCTGCTGGGCATGCTTGAATAAGGGGCCGGAAAAATGACCGGAACAAGGAGGAATGACAAATGAAAGTTGGATTTATCGGGCTTGGCATTATGGGCAAGCCGATGTGCAAAAACCTGATTAAAGCGGGGCATGAGCTGATGGTATACGATTTGAACAGGGACGCCGTAAAGGAAGTCGCAGAGGCTGGAGCTTCGGCGGCGGACTCTGTCGCCGGGGTGACGGCACGCAGCGGCGTCGTTATTACCATGCTTCCGAATTCCCCGCATGTCAGGGAGGTGGTTATGGGAAAGGGCGGCGTGCTGGAAAGCGCGTGCGAGGGGCTGATTTTAATCGATATGAGCTCCATAGCGCCGTTTGCCTCACAGGAGATTGCCGGGGCGTGCGCGGCCAGGGGGGTAAATATGCTGGAGGCGCCTGTTTCGGGTGGAGAAACGAAGGCTGTGGACGGCACTCTTGCCATTATGGCCGGGGGAGATATTGCCGTATTTGAGCAAACGAGGGGACTTCTGCTCGATATGGGCGCCAGCGTCACATACTGCGGCGGTATCGGAGCCGGAAATACGGTGAAGCTCGCCAACCAGGTGATTGTCGCCCTGAATATTGCGGCATGCGCGGAGGCCTTTACGCTGGCAAAGAAAGCCGGCGTGGTCCCTTCGGTTGTTCTGGACGCCATAAAGGGAGGACTTGCAGGTTCTACGGTGATGAATTCAAAAGTCCCCATGATGATTGAAGGGGATTTCAAGCCGGGCTTTAAAATCGACCTGCATATCAAGGATCTTGGCAATGCGCTTGAAACGGCCCACAGACTGGGATCTCCGCTTCCCCTGACGGCTTTCGCAATGGAGATGCTGCAGACGCTCCATGCCGACGGATACGGACAGAACGACCACAGCGCGCTGGCCAGGTACTATTCTAAATTGTCCGGCACTCCAATCGACGGATAGGGATATTGTTCACAATTTAAAACAATCATTTTTTAACAGGAATAAAAAAGATTATATATCGGCGCTGCCGAACAGAATCGCCCGGATTTTAAAGATACGCAAAAATGATTATAGTATGACGCTTTTTTGTGTGTTACGATTTGCTCGTAAATCCGGAAAGGCCGGAACTGTCAGTTCAAAACCCGCGGGAGGTTTGTCTGAATAAAATTATACAAACGAAAGGGGATACCTATGAGGTATGAACTTGTTAAAAAGGATTATATGATGAAGCTGGATGATGTCGGAGGGGTTGCGGTAGATTCGAAGGACAACGTATACGTGGCTCTTCGCGCCCCCATGACGCCGATCATCATCTTTGACAAAAACGGAGACTTCGTGGACGCGATAGGAACCTCGCTGAAGGTAAGAAATGCGCACGGAATCGATGTTGACGCCGAGGACAATGTTTTGATCGTGGACGGCGCCAGGCATGTCGTGCATAAACTGTCCAAAACCGGAGAGCTGCTGCTGACGCTTGGGAATCTTGACACCCCTTCACTGGAGAGCGGGGCGATCAACAGCGACTTCAAGACGATTAAAAGAGGAGGCCCTCCGTTTTACAATCCGGCCAAGGTGGCGACGTCCAAATCCTGCGACATCTATGTTGCGGACGGTTACGGAAACTCCCGCGTACATCACTTTTCCAAGGACGGAAAGCTGATCAGGTCATGGGGTGAACCGGGCAAGGGACCCGGAGAGTTCCATATCGTACACGGAATTGGAGTGGACCAGGATAACGGCGACGTTTATGTATGCGACCGCGAAAACCTGAGGATCCAGATCTTCGACGGCGACGGCAATCTCAAAGCCATCTGGGACAACCTGTGGCGGCCGACCGACGTCGATATCCGCGGGGACTATGTTTACGTCTCCGAGATAGGAGAAGTATTATTTACGGATAACGTTTACTTTGATCCGAAATATCACCGCCATCCTTCCCAACTGAGGGTGTTCGACAAGAAGGGCAACGAGCTGGCGAAGATAGGCACGGAGGACGGAGGAGTGCCGGGGAGCTTCATGGGAGCGCACGGCATCTGCGTCGATAGCAGCGGAGACATCTATGCCTGCGAGGTGAACAACTGGTGCAGGCACGACGCATACGCGGCGTGGCCGAACGGACTCGGAGCGCCCACCGGTGTACATCCCTCCTTCCAGAAATTCAAAAGAATAGACTGATTGTTGTTGTGATTCTCTCTTACAGCCATGATTTACCGGTAGTTCAACGGGCTCAAAGATTTGTAGCAGGATAAAAAGTATTCTATAATAAAAAAGGAGAGATCAAAATGCGTAAAAGCTACTTCATCACAAAAACTCTTGCATTAATATGCGCGGCAGTGTTGTTTCTAGGGATTGTTTCGGGCTGCGGCGCTTCGAATCAAGGCAGCGGGCAGAGCGCATCCTCCTCCGCACCGGCGGCTTCGGCGGGAGCGGACCAGCCGGCTCCGGCGGCTGCGGAGCGCGACAAGCTGTCCATCATGGTGCAGATAAACTATTCGGAAGCGCCCAATGACAGCAATGAAGTTGAAAAGATGATTGAAGAATTCTCCAATACCGACTTGAAAATTATCTGGGTTCCTGTTGGAAACTATAACGAAAAGGTAAATCTAGCCATCACCTCCAACGATCTTCCCAACGCGATCTCCATCTTGAAAATCAAAGATCCTGTTTTTGTCAATGCCGCGCGCGCCGGGATGTTCTGGGATATCAAGGATAAAATGCCGGACCTCAAGACGCTGAATGCGAACTACAATCCGGACATGCTGAAAAACGCTTCGATTGACGGCCAGCTCTACGGACTGCCCAGGGCGCGGCCGCTCACCCGCAACGGCATTATTTTAAGAAAGGACTGGCTCAAGAATGTCGGTCTGGAAAACAAGCAGCCCGCTACGCTGGATGATCTCTATACTATAATAAAGGCGTTTGCAACCCAGGACCCGGATAAAAACGGGAAAAACGATACCAACGGCATCCTGGTCGGCGTCGAGTCCGACGGGAAACCGCAGGGCTGCACGCTGGAGACGCTGGACGTGGCCTTCGGCGGCGGAAACGGCTGGGAACAGAAGGACGGCAAGCTGATACCCACGTTCACGACCGACGTCCACATAAAGACGCTCAACTATTTAAAGAGACTGTATGACGAAAAGCTTATGAACCAGGACTTTGCCACGGTTCAGCCGTCGCAGTTCTATGAAATACTGGATAAGGAAAGGGCCGGCTTCTTCTTCCAGACCCTTACGGACGCCCATGAGAGGCTGGACAATATCGTGAAGGTAGTCCAGGCGAGGGACCCCGAGCTTGCCAAGATGCAGGCGGTCGACGCCAAGGCTGAGATATTTGACACCATCTACCAGATCCAGTCGGCGGACGGCAAGATACGCGCTTCCACACAGGACGGCTTCAACGGCGTATGGGCGTTTTCCAAAACCAGCAACAAAACCGACGCGGACCTTATGAAGATATTGAGCTTCTTCGATAAGATGGACACTCCCGACGGACAGGCAATCATAGAATGGGGAAAGGAAGGCCTGCACTGGTCCAAGAAGGACGGCGTACCCACAATGACAGGCGACTCGCTGGTTTTCAGCCGCGAGGTTCAGCCGTACTGGCAGCTCTTCTGCACCAACCGCGAAACCGACCGTTCCTCCATAAAGGGTTATGTGGCGCCCATGTATACCAAGGTTTACAAGGAAATGGGCTCGCTGCTTCCATATGCCGTTTTCAATCCCATCGTACCCCTGGTGTCGGACACCTACTCAACGAACGGCGCAATTCTGGATAAGATCATCAACGACGCAAGGTCCAAGTACATCATGGGCGTAATTGACGAGGCCGGCTGGAAGGCGGCGGTCGATCAATGGAGGCAGCAGGGCGGCGACAAGATGATCGAGGAATATACCGAGCAGTATCAGAAATACGGCGTCAATTAGGGCAAAATGCTGCGGTACCTGATATATTCCAGGCTTTCAGCCTTTGTATCCGGCAGATGAATTATATATAATGATTATGTAAAGTAAATAAGTATATGAAGAGCTTGGAAACGTCACAACACACAAAGAACTGGCCAGATTTCATTGAAAAGAAATGCTCCCTCTAAAGGAGAAGCAGCCCTGCGGCTTGATATGCAGCCGCAGGACTGTTTCCGTTGAAGCGGTACAGGAGGCTATGATGAAAAAATTGGTCGACAGGATCTACCCGTCAAACTTTTTATACAAGCTTGTCATCTTCGGACTGCTGCTGGGCTGTCTGCCTATATCCGTCGTGGGTATATTTTCGTATTACCAGTCCTCCGACATCATAGAGGAAAAGGAGCGTCAGAGCAACCTCCAGATGCTGCTTCAGACGCAGATGCATGTGGAGCGCGTACTGATGAATACGGATATCATCCTGAGAAATTTCATCGATTCGCCCAATACCGTGGAAGCGATAGAAAGCGATATGAGCGGAAAAGACTTTCAGTGCTTTCAGGAGCTGTCCAAGCGTCTGAATGTGGTGCAGCCGTTTGATGTGACGAATACCGGCGCCTGTATGGTAAACATTTCAAGGGGCTGGGTCGTCAACAACAACGGCCTCTACCGGCTGAGCGAGGCTGAAAACGCCGAAAAATACAGGGCCTTCACGATGC
>JAEZJL010000284.1 GCA_023415815.1 Bacillota bacterium
GCTCCGGAAAGTCCACCTTTATGAATATTATAGGGGCCCTGGATACTCCCACCACGGGAGAATACACCCTCGACGGTGAGCCTGTCCACAAAATGACGCAGAATGAGCTCTCCGATATCCGCAGCAAAAAGATAGGGTTTGTGTTTCAGTCCTTCAACCTGATCGGACGAAGCAACACCCTGAAAAACGTCGAGCTGCCGATGCTCTATGCCGGGGTCCCCGCCCACGAGCGGAAAAAACGGGCAAAGGAGCTGCTTGAGCTGGTGGGGATGGGCGACAGGCTGCACCACCTCCCCAACGAGCTGTCGGGAGGCCAGAAGCAGAGGACGGCCATAGCCCGCGCCCTTGTGAACGACCCGTCGATCATACTGGCCGACGAGCCCACCGGCGCTCTGGATTCGGCGACAGGGCAAATGGTCATGGACATTTTTCTCAAGGTGCACAGGGAGAAGAAGAAAACAATTTTACTCATTACGCACAGCATGGAGGTTGCTCAGATGACCCAGCGCATTATAACCATACGCGACGGGCGGATCATCGACGATATACCCAACCCTCCTGCCGTGGGGAAAGGCGCTTGAGGTGATAGGACATGTTCAATATAGAAAATGTACTGCTGGCTGTTGAAAGCCTTCGCTCCAACAAAATGCGCGCCCTGCTCACCATGCTCGGCATTATCATCGGCGTCGCGTCGGTAATCGGGATTATCTCGGTGGGCAATTCGCTTTCATCGTCGATAACGACCCAGATGCAGAGCATCGGCACAAACAATATACTGATTGCGGTCCGTGAAAAGGACGATCAGTCAGGAGGCTCCCGGAGCCCTATGGGCGACAGCCGGGGCATCATGTCCGCCCTGAACGGGAAGGGCTCCTCTGCGGAGGACAAGGACCTGCTGTCGCTGGAAAAGCTCCAGACCTTCGAAGAGCAGTTCAGCGACAGGATAACGGCCGTAGGCTTGAACGAATCCGCCGGCTCCGGCCAGGTCAAGGACGGCAGGCTCTATGCCAACGTTTCCGTTTCAGGAGTCAATCCGGGCTATCAGCCCGTCAACAATCTGGATATGCTGAGCGGCAGGTTCATCAACGACAGGGACATGGCCGGAAGGAAAAATGTATGCGTCGTATCGGATAAGCTTGCCGGAAACATCTTCAAAAGCGGCGCAGATCCGGTGGGGCAGGAGGTCAGATACTACGAAAACGGCGCGATTAAAACGTACACGATCGTCGGCGTCTACAAATACACCGAATCCAGCATGTTTATGTCCGCCTCGTCGGCTTCCGACAGGGACACCCGCACGGCCATGTATATCCCGATCACCCTGGCGAAGCAGGACATGGAAAACAAGAATTATTCGACCGCCACTGTGATGAGCGGCGTCGGAGTCGATACCGAGAAGCTGACGAAGGATATAGAGAGGTATTTTTCAAGATACTATGAAAAGAATGCTAAATGGGAAGCAGCTGTTTTCAATATGTCCACACAGGTGGAAATGGCCTCCTCAATGCTTTCGACCGTATCCCTCGCCGTCGCTGTAATAGCGGCCATTTCGCTGCTGGTGGGCGGCATCGGCGTTATGAACATCATGCTGGTGTCCGTCACGGAGCGCACGCGTGAAATAGGGACGCGCAAAGCACTTGGCGCCAAGAACTACCACATCCGGCTGCAGTTTGTAACGGAAGCGGTGATAATAGCCCTTGCGGGCGGCCTGATCGGACTGGTCATAGGTCTGCTGATGGGGGTCGTGGGGAGCTCTCTCCTGGGGACCGCCCCATCCTTCTCAGCGCCGGTTATTGCTTTGACGATCCTGTTTTCAATGGGAATCGGAGTATTCTTCGGCTATTACCCCGCCAACAAGGCGGCCGGCATGGACCCCATCGACGCGCTCAGATATGAATAGCCCGGTTTTGCGCGGGGTAAAGGGATATGTCCGGGAAAAATGTCCGCGGGCAGCGGCTGCGCAGATGTGATAAAATACTTTCGGGAGGCGGTGAGCGTATTGGTCAATATACTTTTGGTGGACGACCATGAGAAGGTCAGAAAGCTGATGGAAATATATCTTAAGCGCGAGGGCTACAACGTGCTTCACGCCGCAAACGGCAGGGAGGCGCTGGAGATCCTTGAAGGCGCCGCCGCAGACCTTGTGGTCGCCGATATACTCATGCCCCGGATGGACGGCTATGAGCTGACGAAAAGCCTGCGAGACGCGAAATTCGATATGCCCATACTCATGGTGACCGCCAAGGATACGCTGCCGGACAAGAAGAGGGGCTTTGACCTGGGGGCGGACGATTACATGGTCAAGCCCGTGGACATGGACGAGCTGGCGCTGCGTGTAAAAGCCCTCCTGCGCCGCAGCAGGATATCCAGCGAAAGGCGGATCGCCGTAGGCGACGTCGTGCTCGATTACGACAGCCTTGAGGTCAGGACGCCGGACGGCGGCATGGAGCTGCCGAAGAAGGAATTCTACCTGCTGTATAAGCTGCTGTCCTACCCGAAAAAAATATTTACGCGGCAGGAGTTGATGGACGATATCTGGGGAATGGACAGCGAGGCCGACGAGCGTACGGTCGACGTCCATATAAAACGGCTCAGGGAGAAATTCGAGAGCTTCTCCGAATTCGAGATCGTTACGATAAGGGGACTCGGCTATAAGGGAGTGATCAGGGTATGATCAGAAAAATATATATAAAGCTGATACTTGTTTTTCTTTTCATATCTCTGGTTGGAAACGCCGCCGCCTTTACCATAGCCTCGCGTACCACCGAGCACGATCTTTCGGCGGATTTGACGGAGCTGATGACCGGGGTCGCCGGGACTGCAAGGGATGTCTATGAGGAGGGCGGAGCTGCGGTCGGCACGATCGAACGGCTTTATTCCTCGGGCCTGATCTCGGTAAGGTTTTATAACGACGCCGGAGAGGTAAGGAATAATTATAAGCTTTCGGACGGTGAGCTGGCTTCGGTAAACGGTATTCCGGAACTTTTTGAACCGAAGAGCGCCGATAAAAACGGGCGTAAGGGGCCTATCAGCATCGTCAGAACCGGAGATCGGTATATTGTTGCGATGCTGTCGCCCAAAGGACTGTTTTTGAGCCTGCGCGAGCTGCTGATGAGGGTCTGCTTTTTATCTCTCGCTATCGGCTCGCTATTGATGCTCATCGCTTCGGGCATTGTTGTAAAGCCTGTCAGAAAGCTCAGCGCAGCCACGGAAAAGATCGCGAAAGGCGATTTCGATATACGGATAGAGAATAACCGCAAGGATGAGATAGGCCAGCTGATTAAAAACTTCAACATCATGGCAAAGGAGCTGGCAGGAATGGAAATGCTCCGCAATAACTTTATTTCGGACATATCCCACGAATTCAGGACCCCCCTGACCTCGATCGAGGGCTATGCAAAGCTGCTCCGCAGCTCCGCCAGCGACGCGGAGCGCGAGGAGTATACCGGCATCATCATGGAGGAGACGAAGCGCCTTTCAGCCCTGTCCGGAAACATCCTGCTGCTCAACAGGATAGAAAACGAAAATATTTCGCTGACGAAAACCACCTTCAGGCTTGACGAGCAGATACGCCAGGTGATACTTTCCCATGAAAACAAGTGGAGCAGCAAGGAGCTCGACCTGCAGCTCGACCTTGACGAATGTCTCTGCGAGGGCAACGAGCAGCTGCTCTACCAGGTCTGGCTCAACCTTTTCGACAACGCCGTCAAATTTTCCAGGGCCCACGGCGTTATTGAGGTTACCCTGAGAAAGCTGGACGGCAGGTCTGTGTTCTCCATCACCGATTACGGGAAGGGGATGACGGAGGAGGAGCAGTCGAGAATGTTCGAAAAATTCTTCACCGGCGACAGGTCCAGGAATACCGAGGGCAACGGCCTGGGGCTGTCCATCGTAAAGCGCGTCGTAGACATGCACCGGGGCAGAATCGAATACACAAGCAAGTATGGAGAATTCACGCAGATAAAGGTGATTTTATAAGCTGAAGGGCTCCCGATATACACCTGCGCAAACTATTTTTTGCCTGACGGCATAGTATGTTGCGGAGGTGTTTTTGATGTACTCCATAGAAATTGATCTTGCGAATTTGAAGCTGAAGCTTTTACAGGACGAAACGGTCGTGAAGGAATATCCGGTGGCCGTCGGCAAGCCCTCGACCCCGACGCCCCGGGGCGAATGGACGATTACCGGAAAGGGCCTGTGGGGCGCGCAGTTCGGGGGGCATTTCATGCGTCTGAGCATACCGTGGGGAATTTACGGAATACACGGGACGGATAAGCCCTGGTCGATAGGGCAGGCTGTGACCCACGGATGCGTCCGCATGCACAACGACGACGCTGCAGAGCTGTATGACACGGTACCGGTAGGGACCCGCGTCCTGATCTATTGACCGTAGGAAAATTTCCTCCTTCGCAGGCCGCACAAATTTTATTCAGGCCGGAAAGCGGACAGGCGGGTTCTTTCCGTATGAGCCGCATTAATTATACCTTTACAAATTCTTAATATAAATCGATACTTAATTTGATATGATTTTTTAAAAAGGTATACATAATTTTGGAGGTTTATATGAGCACTCTTTCCGGTTTGTTTGGAAACAAGGTGAAAGACGCTTCCCATAAGTTTGACGTAAAAAGGATAAACAGGATCAATGTCCTGTTCATATGGGGCCTGTCCCTGTGTCTCACCTTCGAAAGCCTGGTGTTTTTCGGCAGGGAGGGGATTCCGTCAGTCCTGAGCGTAGCGGCTGCATCCGTCGCTGCGGGAATTATCTATATCCTGCCCATAAACAAGAAGGCGGCGGGAATAATGATATGCCTGGCGCCTTTTTATTCGGCCTTTTATCTGATGCATCACCTGCACGGAGCATTCAGGATATTTTTAGTCTTTATTGGGGCGCTCTCCCTTGTGACCCTGTATTTTGACTACAAGATGCTTCTCATTTACGGCGCTATAATGGATATATCGCTCGTCGCATATTATATCGCGTCGCCCGCCGACCTGCTCGGTACGGGCTACAGCAGCAATGAATTCATGTCGCGGCTTTTTATCATGAACCTGATCGTATTGATATTGTTCCTTCTCACAAAATGGGGAAACGAGCTGGTCAGAAGCTCCGTTGAAAAAGAAAGGCGCTCGCTGGAGCTGGTGGAAAAGCTCCGCTTCACCTTTGCCAGGATCGAGGAGGGCACCAGGGCTCTGAGCGGCGTCGTACAAAGCTCGGATGAAAACATAACCGTTACTAAGACCTCCAGCGCGCATATAACCACGGCCGTTCATGAAATAGCCAAAGGCATAGAGACGGAAGCGGCCAGCGTGACCATGATAGCACACGATACCGGGCAGGCAAACAGCTCCGCCCTAAACACCAGAAACATTGCAAACGACCTGATAAGCGTCTTCAGGGATGCAAAGGAAAATGTCTCCTATGGCCTGGAGGATATAGGCGGCATGAGAGCCCAGATGGGCACCATCAGCAATTCCGTCGGGGTCGCGGTTGCTACCGTCGACGAGCTGGTTAACAGTATCGGGGATATAAATAAAATGCTCTCGTACATAATGGATATCGCCGCCCAGACAAACCTCCTTTCTTTAAACGCGTCCATAGAGGCCGCCAGAGCGGGCGAAGCCGGAAAAAGCTTTTCGGTGGTCGCCCAGGAAATACGGAAGCTGGCGGAGCAAAGCGGGAACACTGTAAAGGAAATCAGTACTATAAGCACAAGCATAAACGAAAAGGCGGCCAACACCTTTAACATAATCAAGGAAGGCAATGATGCCGTAGCATACGGCGCCTCCATAACGGAAAAGGTCAATGAGAGGTTTAGAGCCATCTATGATTCCTCCATGAAGGCAAACCAGGTGCTGGACAGCGTCATGAAGACCTTTGCCGACCTCGCTGGCCTGTTCGAAAGGGTCGACGGACAGACGGAGAACATAGCGAGCGTATCCGAGCAGCACTCTGCCGCTATCGAAGAAATCCTCGCGGAGATCGAGGACCAGGACAGCCGCATAAAAAGCCTGTCGGCCTTGATTAACCAGATCAAGGACATCTGCAGCGACTTGAACGGCCTGACGATCGCACAGGATTAATGCGACGGGGGACGGTTCTCAAATTGTCGCATGCGACAGGCGGCCATATTTGGCCGTTAAGCATTTTTCCGGTTCGGCATTGACAAAGAGGTACTTCATATCTTATAATTAAACCAATTTATTAATTTAGCGTTTTATTGTAGTAAAGTAATAAAGCGAGGCGATACGATGTCTAAATGGAAAATTTATACTCCGGACGGAGTGCAGGATATACTGTTCGAGGACTGCTATCTCAAGCGCGGCATTGAGGCGAAGCTCCGCGAGCTGTTCAGGGCGAACGCCTTCCGGGAGGTGGAGACGCCGACCATGGAGTTTTACGACGCCTTTTCCTCGGACAAGGCAATGCCCCAGGAAGCGATGTTCAAGTTCTTCGACCAGCAGGGCCGCATCCTTGTGCTGAGACCCGACATTACAATCCCCATTGCCAGGGTGGCCGCAACCAAGTGCAGGGAGCTGGAATACCCTCTCCGCTTTTCATATATAGGAAACGTTTTCAGGTACAACGACTTCGGCGGGGGGAAGCAGAACGAGTTTACGCAGGCAGGCGTTGAAATACTGGGCACGAATACGCCGGAATCCGATGCCGAGGTCATAGCCGTTGCCATAAACGCAATGAAGGCCGCCGGACTCGAAAATTTCCAGGTGGATATCGGCCAGGTCGATTTTTTCAAGGGGCTGATGGAGGAAACCGGCCTTCCCGACGAGAGCATAGAGCAGATACGCCTGCTGATAGACCGCAAGGACTATGTCGGCGTGGGCGAGCTGCTGAACGGCTGCAAAATCAGGGAGGACCTGAAGAAGCTCATATTGGACCTGCCGGGTCTGTTCGGCTCCGCCGATGTGATCGACAGGGTCGAGGCCATGAAGGTGAATAAACGCTCGCGGGAAGCGCTTGAAAATATAAGGCAGGTGTTGGGGATACTTGATGACTATGGCTTCAGCCAGTACGTTTCGGTCGACCTCGGCATGCTCCGCGGTCTGGATTACGACACCGGCATATTATTCAGGGGCTTCACCTACGGCATAGGCTTTCCGGTGCTTACCGGAGGAAGATACGACAAGCTTGTGGAGGAATTCGGCATGGAGTGCCCCGCAACAGGCTTTTCTCTGGGGATCAACATGATCATGATGGCGCTCCAGCGCCAGAAGGCGGTGTTCGACAGGCCGGAGATAGACAGCATCGTTTGCTATG
>JAEZJL010000022.1 GCA_023415815.1 Bacillota bacterium
ATATTCAGTTCGTCCTTGATGATGCCCAACAGGAGCAGCTCGTCCGCAAGGATTGCTCTGTAGTAATTTATCTTTTCAAGTATCTCCCTGTACTCGCTCTCCAGCTTTTCCCTCTCCAAACCGGTGAGCCTGCCGAGCCTCATGTCGACGATGGCCTGCGCCTGCTTGTCGCTGAAATTGAACCTGTCCATGAGTCCCTGCTTAGCGAGCGCTTCCGTCCTTGAGCTCCTGATGATCCTGATAACCTCGTCAAGATTGTCTATCGCTATCCTGAGGCCTTCCAGAATGTGAGCCCGGGCTTCCGCCTTTTCAAGCTCGAACCTTGTGCGCCTTGTTATTACTTCCTTCTGATGCTTCAGATAGTAATCCAGCGACTGTCTAAGATTTACAATCCTGGGCTCGAATTTGCCCTCGTCCGTCTGTACCAGCGCAAGCATGTTGACGCTGAAAGTGTCCTGCATCTGTGTGTTCTTGTAAAGCTGATTCAGGACAACGCCTGCATTTGCGTCCCTTTTCAGCGGAATTACGATTCTGACGGCTTCGTTTCTGTCGGATTCGTCGTTTATATCGGCTATCCCGTCCAGTCTCTTATCTTTAACAAGCTCGGCTATTTTTTCAATCAGCCTCGCTTTGTTTACCTGGTAGGGAAGATCCTTAACGATGATTCTTTGCCTGTTATTGCTCAAGGTCTCTATTTCTGCCTTTGCCCTGACAATGATTCTGCCCCGGCCCGTGCGGCAGTAATCCCTTATGCCCTGCCTGCCTATGATGGTCCCGGCCGTGGGAAAATCGGGCCCCTTTACTATCTTTCCCAGTTCCTCCGGCGTGAGCTGCGGGTTGTCTATTATGGCTGATATGCCGTTTATCACCTCAACAAGGTTGTGAGGCGGAATATTGGTCGCCATACCGACGGCTATCCCCGAGGAGCCGTTTACCAGAAGGTTCGGGAATCTTGAAGGAAGGACGACGGGCTCCATTTCATGCTCGTCGAAATTGGGCTTGAAGTCCACAGTATCTTTATTTATATCCGCCAGCATCTCCATGGCGATTTTTGAAAGCCTGGCTTCCGTATACCTCATTGCCGCCGGCGAGTCTCCGTCCCTCGAGCCGAAATTCCCGTGGCCGTCGACAAGCGTATATCTCAGTGAGAAATCCTGGGCCATGCGCACCATGCTCTCGTAAACCGCGAGGTCCCCGTGCGGGTGGTATTTACCAAGGACGTCTCCGACCGTTGTGGCGCATTTCCTGTATGGCTTGTCCGCTGTAAACCCCTGGGTGTACATGGAGTAGAGTATTCTCCTGTGGACAGGCTTCAGACCGTCCCTGACGTCCGGCAGGGCGCGGTCTATTATTACGCTCATTGCATAATCAATAAAGGATTTTTTCATTTCGGACTCGATATCGACCGGAATAAGCCTTTGATCCTTTATCTCTTCTGTATCCGCCATTAAAATACCTCTTTCTGAATTATCTGAGTTTTCTGTATGTATCTGCTAATACTCTTACTATTTTAATAAACTTTTATTTACCTGTCCACTTTTTTAATTAAATATGAAGGGACACACCTTTACAAGCAGCAGGATCTGGGCGTAAGGTATGTCCCTTTTTGATTCAGAAAGATTAATTCTTGGGAATTCTTATTATGAACTCGACATACTCTCCCCTGTCGATCTGAGCGGCTTTGGCATTAACCCCCGAGCTCTTCATAAGGTCGATGGCCTGACGGATGGTGTTGACGAAAATGCGTATATCCTTGATGGCCCTCGTAAATTTTCTTTCGGGAGCCTTTTCCTGGCGCGTAAACTTTTCAATGGCCCTTTCTACCAGCTCCTCGGTTCTTTTGACATTCAGCCCTTTTTCGCACACATGCTTCAATACCTTCAGCTGGAGCTGTTCGTCGTGCAGCTTAAGCAGTGCCCGGGCATGCCTTTCGGTGAGATTGTTGTCGGACAGGATCTTCTTGACCATCGGCGGGAGTCTGAGAAGCCTGATTTTGTTTGCTATGGTCGACTGGCTTTTTCCTATTTTCTGAGCCAGCTCCTCCTGGGTGAAGCCGTGGTCGTTGATGAGATTGTTGTAGCCGTCGGCTTCCTCCATATAGCTCAGATCCTCTCGCTGGAGGTTTTCGATCAACGCCATCACCGCGGAATCGTTGTCGTTGACGTTGATTATAATGGCCGGGATTTCCTTCAGGCCCGCCATTACGGCAGCCCTGAGCCGTCTTTCTCCCGCGACCAGCTCGTAATTGTTCCCCGAGATGCGCCGGACATTTATCGGCTGAATCACTCCGTATTGCTTTATTGATTCGCACAATTCCTCAAGGGCTGATTTACTGAACTGCTTCCTTGGCTGGTATGGATTTGGCCTTACACTATCGATGCTGAGGTAGGAAATGTTTTTGATCGTTTCTTTTTTTTCCTGTTTTTGAATTTGAAGCTTGTTTTCCAGCATACGGCACCTTCCTTTTCATTAGAGATGGAATTAACATCTTTTTCCATTCTGAATGTGTGGGACTATATTCGCCGCTGCTTTTTCTATTTCCTTCATTTCATTCATGCAATCGTTCGCGAAATAAGAGATATTAATTCAAGATATTGCCTATATCAACGGCTCTTTTGCCGGTTTTCCTGGTTTTCTGGGGTATTTTGTCGGGGTCTGTCGTAACTTTCTTACGATCACGATGTTTCTTTTAATATCGCTGAAGGGCAGCGTAAGCTCCCTGACCTCCTCTACCGCTCCGCCCAATACCTCAAGCGCTTTTTTTGAAGCCCCGAGCTCCTCGGTGCTGCTGCCTTTCATCGCTATGAAAATGCCGCCGGTTTTCACAAGCGGCAGGCAGTATTCCAGCAATACGGGAAGATTTGCAACCGCC
The DNA here is from genome assembly GCA_023415815.1 of Bacillota bacterium. Classification (GTDB taxonomy): domain Bacteria; phylum Bacillota; class Clostridia; order Acetivibrionales; family DTU013; genus JAEZJL01. Next base: position 2,873 of record JAEZJL010000022.1, read on the forward strand.
CGCGCAACAGAGACGTCGAAGCTCTCCCTGTATTGCGGATTCGCCCCTGCCTCTTCGGCCCTGGCGTGTACTGCGTCAATTCCGTCAAGTCCAAGCACGCCGATGACGGTCTTAAGAAAATTTATCCGCTTGTCAAGCGAATCCAGCAGCAAAACCTTCGTGGAGCCGTATGCTATTTTTACCGGAATGCCGGGGAAGCCTCCGCCGGTCCCGACATCCACAAGCTTTTCTCCTGCATTTTTCAAATACGGCAATATGCTGAAGGAGTCTATAAAATGCTTGATAATAACATCCCTGTCCTCCTCGATAGCCGTCAGGTTTATTCTGGTATTCCATTCAAGGAGAAGCTCCTTATACCTCATCAGCCGGGCTGCCTGTCCGGCGTCAAGGCCGGACGAAAAAGCAGCCGCACCCGCCGAAAGTAAATCTTCCATTAAATCCATCTCACTGCCTCCCGCTCTTTCTTTTCAGCTGCTCAAGGTAAACAAGCAGCACCGATATGTCCGCCGGCGAAACTCCGGAGATCCTTGAGGCCTGTCCTACCGAGTCCGGTCTGACCCTGTTCAGCTTTTGCCTGGCTTCAAGGCTTAGTCCGTGTACGCCGGCATAGTCGAGCCCTTCGGGCAAACGTCTTTTCTCCAGCTTCCTGAACTGCTCCACCTGCACAAGCTGCCTCTTTATGTAGCCCTCATATTTTACGGTGATCTCAACCTGCTCCGCGACTGCATTGTATTTATTTTCAGCAATATCCGCCAGGTAGTCCAGCCTTCCTTCGTCTATCTGAGCAAGTGATTTATATGTGATCTCCGGTCTGCGCAAGAGCTCGCTCAGCTTTATCCCCGTACCTACGGCGGCGCTGCCGCGGCTTTCAAGATAGGCGCTAAGCTTTTCGCCTGGCGGGACATAGGTGTTTTCAAGCCTTTCCACCTCAGCTCTGATTTTGTTCCATTTCGCGTTAAACCTTGCATACCTGCCCTCGTCGACAAGTCCGACCTCATAACCCTTCGGTGTGAGACGGTAGTCCGCGTTATCCTGCCTCAGGAGAAGCCTGTACTCCGACCTCGATGTCATTACCCTGTAAGGCTCGGCAGTGCCCTTGGTCACAAGGTCGTCGATAAGTACTCCGATGTATGCTTCCGACCTGTCAAGCAGCATGGGCGGTTTACCTTTTACCTTCTGAGCCGCATTGATACCGGCGACAATGCCCTGGGCAGCGGCCTCCTCGTAGCCTGAGCTGCCATTTATCTGGCCGGCCGTGAACAGGCCCTCGATATTTTTAAACTCCAGGGATGATTTAAGCTGAAGCGGGTTAACGCAATCGTATTCTATGGCGTAGGCGCTTCTCATTATATGTGCGTTTTCCAGGCCCGGCAGCGTCCTTACCATCTCAAGCTGGACGTCCTCGGGCAGGCTGCTGGACATGCCCTGAAGATACATTTCCTCCGTCCCGAGCCCCATTGGCTCTACAAATACCTGGTGCTGCTCCCTTTCAGCGAACCTGACCACCTTGTCCTCTATGGAGGGGCAGTACCTCGGGCCGACGCCTTCGATCATGCCGCCGTAAAGCGGGGATCTGTGAAGGTTGTCCCTGATCACTTTATGGGTTTTGCTATTTGTATAGGTCAGCCAGCAGGAAATCTGTTCCCTTTCTATACATTCATTTTCAAAGGAAAAGGGTATGCATACCTCGTCGCCGGGCTGTTCGCTCATTTTGGTAAAGTCTATGCTGCGCCTGTTAAGCCTGGCGGGGGTCCCGGTTTTAAAGCGCATCAGCTCAATGCCGCCTTTCCTGAGGCTATCGGATAATCTTTCGGCAGGGAACAGTCCGTCCGGACCTCCGCTGTAGCTGACGTCGCCTATGACTATTCTGCCCTTGAGGTAGGTGCCGGTGGTAAGAACAACTGCACTGCATTTATATATTGCACCGGTATGCGTCTTCACACCCGCAACCCTGCTGCCATCCTCATAAAGCAGCTCTATAATCTCGGCCTGCCTTATATCAAGGTTCTCCTGCTTTTCAAGGGTATTTTTCATGTCCATCTGGTATTTCCTGCGGTCAACCTGCGCACGCAGCGAAAAAACAGCGGGGCCCTTTGCCGAATTCAAAATCTTTGACTGAATGAAGGTCCTGTCGGTGCACCTGCCCATTTCTCCGCCCAGCGCGTCAATTTCCCTCACAAGATGGCCCTTGGCCGTACCGCCCACACTTGGATTGCAGGGCATGTTGGCGATGCTGTCCAGGTTGATGGCGAAAACAATCGTCCTGCAGCCCAGCCTCGCAGCCGCAAGGGCGACTTCACAGCCGGCATGGCCTGCGCCGACAACCGCTATATCGTATTCACCTGCCATATATTCCATAAATACCTCCTGTGATTCTGCAGTCCGGTCGGAGAATTGCTCCGTTTCAGATTATTTGCCTATGCAGAAGCGGCTGAATATTTCTTTTATGACGTCTTCGCTGACGGACTCACCGGTTATCTGTCCCAGGGAATCGGCGGCATCCTTTATATCAATGGTAATCATATCGAGCGGCATTCCGCTCTCATATGAATATGCGGCGGCTTTGAGGCTTGACGCGGCCTTGTCGAGAAGCGCCTTATGTCTTGCGTTCGTGACCAGCACCTCCGAATTGCCGTTTATTTCACCCTTCATGAAAAGCTTTTCTATCTCGGCTTCAAGCTCTTCCGCCCCTCCGTCCTTGAGCAGGGAGGTTCTTATGATGCCGCCGCCTGAAAGTTTCTTTTCAATATCCGCCGCCGCTTTCGCGTCCGCCAGGTCCGTTTTATTTATAATGAAGATTTTCGTTTTGCCTTCCAGTTTTTTCAGTATTTCTTCGTCCTCGGGCTCAACGCCTGTGTTTGCATCCAGCACCATTATTGCGAGATCTGCTTCCGACAGTGCTTTTTCCGCCTTTTCGACGCCTATGCGCTCGACGGGGTCCACTGTGCCTCTTATCCCCGCGGTATCCAGCACCTTGACGGGTATCCCCCTTATATTCAGGTACTCCTCCAGGATGTCCCTGGTAGTGCCGGGTATATCCGTAACGATGGCGCGGCTGCTGCCAGCAAGCTCGTTGAAAAGTGAGGATTTGCCGGCATTCGGCTTCCCCACGATGACCGCGCCGATGCCTTCCCTTATGATACGGCCCCTGTCAAAGCTGCTGATAATCTTCTGCAGCTTTTCCCCGACCTTGAGGATATCCACATACGCCTGTTTTCCGGTGATTTCCTCTATATCGTGTTCAGGGTAATCGACCGTCACTTCAATATGTGAGATGAGCTCGATCAGCTTCCTCCTGGCGGACCCGATCTCAGCGGAGAGCCTTCCCTCAAGCTGTGCCGCCGCCGCCCTTGAGCCTTCGCCTGTCTTAGAGTTGATAAGGTCGATAACCGCCTCAGCCTGCGTAAGGTCCAGCCTGCCGTTCAGAAACGCCCTTTTGGTGAATTCTCCGGGTTCAGCCGGCCTCGCTCCCCGGCCAATCACGAGCGAAAGGATATTTTTGAGAACAATTGGCCCGCCATGGCAGTTGATTTCGACAACATCCTCCCTTGTGAAGGTGCGGGGCTTTTCCATTTTTGATACAAGGGCTTCGTCGACAGTGGCTCCGCTGGCAGAATCAAAAATCCTGCCGTAGGTCAGAGTATGGCTCTTTATACGGTCGAACGGCTTTTTGCACTCAAATATTCCCGCGGTGATTTCAAAGGCTTTGTCGCCGCTTATCCTTATAATTCCTATCCCGCCTGTTCCATATGGAGTTGAGATCGCCGCAATTGTGTCGCTGAACATATCATCCTCTGTTTGAAGCCCTTGGGTAACTGTGGCTTCCGCATTTAGCGCCTTACTTATATTGAATTTGATTACCTAAAATATAAAAGGACAATTTTTTAATCCATTGCGTTTATTACACCCAATCGATCTCCAACTGTCCAATAGATTATCCCTATTTAATTCCCGGTAATCCGGCGATCAACGTCCTCTGCCGCCCTGACCCTGCCTGGGCGCTATCACAACTTTTCTGTTGGGCTCTTCTCCTACGCTGTAGGTTTCTACAAATTTATTATTCTGCAGTGAAGAGTGAATTATTCTTCTCTCATAAGGATTCATAGGCTCAAGCGTCACATTTTTCCTATACCTGCCGACCCTGTCCGCAAGCCTGCTTGCCAGCCTTACAAGAGTTTCCTCCCTCTTCTGCCTGTAGTTTTCTATATCTACGGTCACCCTTTTATACTCTTCCTTGTTCTTGTTCACAACGAGGCTGGTAAGGTATTGCAGAGCGTCAAGGGTTTCTCCTCTTCTTCCTATGATAATGCCGCTGTCCTTTCCCTTGACTTTGAGCTGTACGGCTTCCTCGTCCTCTTCCGATTCGATTTCAACGGAAATCTTCATTTTGTTGAATACATCCGTCAGAAACATCCTTGCATCATCGGATTGGGACATATTCAGGGTTACGCGGACTCTTGCCGACTTGCCGCCGATCCCGAACAGACCCTTGCTTCCCTCATCCAGAACTTCTATCTCAACGCTGTCCCTGTCGGCCTGAAGCTCCTCAAGTGCAAGGTTAACTGCCTCCTGCACGCTTTTTCCGGTCTTTTCAACTACACGACTCATTTTTTTCTGCCAGCCTCCTTTTTCTTGGATATCTGACTGTTATTCTTCTTATTAGCGCCGCTTTTATCCTCGATTATCTTGACCTCGACGGGGTCTTTCCTTTTAATAACATGCTTGTTTATATACAACTGCTGGAAGATCGTGAATACATAGCCTGCGGACCAATAGAGAACAACTCCCGCCGGCAGCTGGAAAGAAAATATGAGCGTCATTATGGGGCCGATATAGAGCATGCTGTTCGTCATTGAGCTTGCCATGGCGTTCTGGCCGCCGCTGTTGTTCTGAGTGGTTTTGGGCATTGACAGCTTGGTGGAAATGAAAGTGGTTATAACCGCAAGAATCGGAAGTATGAGAAGCGGCAGATAAACGGCCGGATCCGATTTTATAATGTCCAGGTGGTAGGTTGCTATTTTGCCGAGGTGGAGACCTAAAAAATTGAAGTTAATCAGTTCGTTGGAATTAAGTATACCGGTAACCTGGCTGAGGGCTTCCTTGTTTTCGCTGAAAAAATTCAGCGTTGCAAGCTCCTTCTGAAATCCCATATTTGTTGCGCCCAGAGCTTTCGACGCAACCTCCACAAGCTTGTTTATCTGGTCGGGTTG
>JAEZJL010000002.1 GCA_023415815.1 Bacillota bacterium
AATTACCCTGAACCAGGAGCTCTCGCTTAGAGTGAAGGCGCTGGACGGCAGCCTGGTAAAGGGAAAGATCGTCTTCATATCCGCCGACGCCGAGTTCACGCCGAAGAACACTGAAACCGATGAAGCCAGAGAGAATACGGTATTCAAGGTGAAGATAAAAATACTGGAGAGGGTGAACGAGCTGAGACCGGGCATGACCGCAGACGCGATCATACCGCTGGCTTAGGATTGCTTGCAGGGAGGGTGATGATTCATGCTGTTCTCCATATTCTATTTCAGCGGGACCGGCAATACAAGGTGGGCCGCCGAACAGTTCAAGGAGATTCTGACGGCAAAGGGACAAAATTGTGAAGCATATTCAATCGATCTTTCTCTCCGTCCCGATCCCGCAAGCATAGGAGCCATTATAGACCGATCCGATTATACGGGCTTCGCGTATCCTGTATACGGCGCAAATCTGCCGCCGATTATGAAAGCCTTTATTGAATCGGTTAAGGACACCGCCGGGTTCAATGCAGGAAGCCCGAAAAACCTGTTTCTTATAAGCACAGCCGGATATATCGACAGCTTCGGGCCGCTTGCGGCAAAGCGGCTATTCAAAGGCGGGGGGTTCAGGCTGAAAGCCTATCTGAACCTCAAATTATGCAACAATATATCAAGCCCGAAAATAAAATCCTCTCCCTTATCTGAAGATAAGCTGGAATCGAGAAAAAAAGCTTTGGCAGAAAGGCTGGCCACGCTGGCTGACCGCCTGCTAAAAACGGAATCCTATATCACGGGAATCCGGCCATACCTGATACCGGGTATTCTTATAAGAAAGCTCGCCGCAAAGGGAGTCAGGGACAATTACCTCTCGCTTGGCGTGAGGACGGATACCTGCAGCAAATGCATGCTCTGTGTGAATAACTGTCCTACGAAAAGCATCGCCTGCGGCGACCGGGGGTTCCTTTTCAAAGAGGGCTGCACGGCCTGCATGCGCTGCTACAATTTCTGCCCGACATATTCCATAACCCTGGACGGAAAATATGCGGACCCTGAAGAATATTGCAGATACAGGGGACCGCTTGACAAAAGCAGATAGACGCCGGCTTTTAAATAATAACGAGGTGAATTGGATGGACTATGCGATAGAGGTTGAGAATCTTACAAAAAAGTTTGGAAGCTTCACGGCTGTGGACAACGTCAGCTTCCGGATACCAAAGGGCTCCATATTCGGCTTCCTCGGCCCCAACGGCTCCGGAAAGTCCACCACAATACGCATGCTCTGCGGCGTGCTCTCGCCCACCTCGGGCAGGGGGACGGTAATGGGCAGGGACATCGTAAAGGACACCGAGGCCGTAAGGCAGAATCTCGGCTACATGTCCCAGCGCTTCAGCCTGTACGAGGACCTGACCGTCGAGGAAAACCTGGACTTTTACGGCGGTATATACGGGCTGGACGCGAATACGAGAAATGAACGTAAAAAAGAGCTCATCATGATGGCGAACCTGGAAGGGAAGGAAAAAAGCCTGGCAGGGACCCTGTCCGGCGGCTGGAAGCAGCGCCTGGCGCTTGGCTGCGCCCTGATACACAAGCCCGGCTTCCTGGTTCTGGACGAACCCACAGCCGGAGTCGACCCGGTTTCAAGGAGGGTGTTCTGGGAGATAATCCACGCCCTTTCCGCCCAGGGGATAACCATCCTTGTGACCACGCATTATATGGACGAAGCCGAGAGCTGCGATATCGTGGGCTTCATATTCAACGGAAGGATCATAAACATCGCTCCCCCTCAGGAGCTGATCAAAAACGAAAACGCCAAAAACCTCGAGGATATCTTCATAGCTTACGTTGAAAAGATCACCGGCAGAAAAGTGAGCGCAACCTTCAAGGAAATGAAATTCCTTCACGGAGGGCAGTAATTATGAAAAACAGAGTATTCAGCTTCAGCAGATTCCTCACGATCATCAAAAAGGAATTCATCCAGGTGAAGCGCGACCCCATAAGCCTGAGACTGCCCTTCGCCATGCCGATAATCATGATGCTGCTCTTCGGCTATGCCGTCAACACCGAGGTCGATAAAATCCCCACCGCCGTCTTCGACCAGAGCCTGACACAGGAAAGCCGGGAATATATAGACAAATTCGTCGCTTCGGACTACTTCAAGGTCGTCCGCGGCGTCTCGAGCGAAAAGGAAATGGCGGACCTTATCGACGGAGGGAAGGTAAAGGCCTGCATCATCATCCCTTCCGACTATGCCAAAAAGATAAAAAGCGGCGGCGATGCGCAGACGCAGCTGATCATCGACGGCACGGACCCGACCACCGCGAGGACTGCACTGAACAGCGGAATCCTTATTTCACAGGTCTATTCCCTTGACCTCAAAAGCCACGCCGCAAGCAAGCTGGGCATGTCCATGGGCCCCATGCCCGGCGTGACCGTCAATACCAGGGTCTGGTACAACCCGAACCTGAAGAGCAGCAGATTCACCATACCCGGCCTGGTAGGGCTCATACTCCAGAATATCACCCTGATGCTCACCGCCTTCGCGCTTGTCAGGGAAAAGGAGCGCAGCACGATAGAGCAGCTTATAGTAACACCAGTAAGACCGCTGGAGCTCATCCTCGGTAAGCTTGTACCCTATGTCATCATAGGCTATGCGGGCTTTCTGTTCGCGCTGGCGCTGTGCATCTTCTGGTTCGGCGTGAATGTGTCGGGCAGCCTGGCCCTCCTGCTCCTGCTGGGCTTCCTGTTCGTATACTGCTCGCTGTCGATGGGGATGCTTATCTCAACCTTCGCAAAAAACCAGATGCAGGCGATGATGGTGATGGTGGTCGTGCTGCTCCCTAGCATACTCCTCTCCGGCTTCATGTTCCCCAGAGAGGCCATGCCGACGGTTGTGAGCCTTATCGGCTACGTGATACCCCTCACCTACTTTCTGGATATCGTCAGAGGGATCATGCTAAAGGGAGTGGGCATAGGCTTTCTATGGAACGACGTGATCGCTCTGAGCGCATTCACGCTTGCCATATTAAGCCTGGCTGTGATGAGATTCAAAAAGAGCCTGGATTGAAGCGCAGACACGAACCATATAAAAAGGGGCACATCTCAAATGCACTTGCCGGGTGCGTCCCCTTTTCCTGATGAAGCTACCGCAGAACAGGCTCTCCGGAGTATCTGCCAAAACCAGCACCTTCTCCGGACTATACCTTCGATCGGGCCGTTATCCGGTCCAGAGATACCCGCCTATCTGTTCTCTTCCAGCCACGCGTCAAGCTGCGCCTGCTTTACGTCGATGATATCGTCCATTCCCGCCGCTTCAAGCTTGCTGTTCAATTCCGGAAGGAGCTTTACAGGGTCGGCTTTGCCCGAAAGCAGGTCGGGTATGTACCTGTTGTATATCCCCATACAGGCCGAGATCTCATTCTGAACCGGAGCCTGATCGAAATAGAAGCCCAAAGCCTTGGAATTTACAGCCCTTTTATCCAGGTCCACTCTGGCTTTCGTTGTGCTCGGGTCCTGATACGTCCAGAGATAATTCAGAAATTCATTGCCGAAAATCCATTGCAGATTTTGAAAATAGGCTGCTTTGGCAGGCGTCATTCCTTTAGGAAGGCTTATCCTTCCGTCTTTTGCCTTTACATAGTGCACCTTCTCGATGCCGAAGTTAATAAGATTGTTGAGGTATTTGTCGGTATTGACCAGTTCAAGCAGTTTCACAGCCAGTTCAGGATGATCGCTCCCAGCTGACACGGCATTCATATGGGAGGTCGCATCCATGGTATTATAGACGGGAGCTCCGAATGCGACATTTACCCACTCCAGACCTTTTTTTGAATTTATGTCCCTGGCGTCGTACAGCTGCATACTCCCCTTTAAAATCGCAAAGCATTTTCCATTGTATTCATCGGCCTGAATTTCAGAATTGTCTTTCATCCTATATATCCAGCCCGCCTTAGCGAATTTATCAAGCGTCGTGAAAAAATTCAAAGCCTCGTCCGCTGCCAGCAAATTGAAAACGGTCATATCCGTGCCGTTACTGTTTATAACACCGGGGCTATTCGAGTCTCCAAGAGGGTCCGCTCCGAAAAAATTATGAAGGCTGTCATTGTATACTTCAAGGATACGTGTCAGCTTCTCTCCGTTCTTCACCTTCTTAAGCGCGGGTTCGAGGTCCGCAAGCTTTTTGATGGAGTTTACGTCTAT
>JAEZJL010000036.1 GCA_023415815.1 Bacillota bacterium
TCATGATATTCCTTGCAAACCCCGCCGTAAAGAAACTGGGAGAACAGGGGCTGTTCTAAAAGCCGGAGCAGGCTCAGAGATTCATTTGCCGAAAGGATGATTTAATTTGAAAAGCAGATCTTTAAAAGCAGGTAACAGGAAGATAAATATCCTGCTGGGCGCATTCCTCACAATTTTATCGATAGCAGCAATGTTTCCGTTCTATAACGTGCTGATAACCTCCTTCGCCAGCGTCAAAGGACTGGCCGAGCATGCCTTCTACATACTCCCGTATACGTTCGACCTTACCGCATACGGCAACCTGTTTAAAGAAGCGCAATTTTATACAAGCTTTAAGAACACGGTAATCATTACGGTCCTCGGCGTAATCTTCAACATGTTCCTGTCCGTGACCGGCGCTTATGCGCTTTCGAAGAAGTATCTGCCAGGAAGGAACTTCCTGCTTGGAGCGATCATATTCACCATGTTCTTTTCCGGCGGGCTGATACCCTATTATCTTGTCATCAAGGCAATCGGCCTGGTGAACAACATCCTTGTGCTGGTTATTCCGGCGGGCTTTTCGACGATGTACCTGATTATAATGAAGAATTATTTCAATACCCTGCCCGAGAGTCTGGAGGATTCCGCAAAGATGGACGGCGCAAACGAATTGTACATACTCGTCAAAATAATCATCCCGATTTCAAAGCCTTTTATGGTGACCTTTTCGCTTTTCTACGCCGTAGACCGCTGGAACGAGTGGTGGAACGCGATGCTCTTCATAAACAGGTCCTCAATATCGCCGCTGCAGATTTTTCTGCGGAATCTTCTGGTAAATATGAGCGTCCAGCTCACCTCATCCGCACAGGCGATCATCGAGAGCCAGCGCTCAAGCGTCTATATCTTCGCCACTCAGATGGCCGCAATCGTCATTTCGGCCATTCCGATCCTTTGCGTATACCCCTTCCTGCAAAAGCACTTTGCGAAGGGCATCATGATCGGCTCTCTCAAGGAATGAAGACATTTGGCATTCATGAATGCTGAATTATAAAATCAAAACGAGGAGGAGAATTTATGAAAAAGGTAAGATTTTACCTGACGGTTTTGCTGGCGGTTGTGATGCTGTGTTCGATATTCGCGGCCTGTGGCCAAACCGGCCCGGCAAACGAGGGGACGGCAAAAGAGCCCGCCGATGCCGCGAGTACGGCGCAGGCGCCTGAGGAAAGCACAAAAGAGGCGGCTCAGGACGTTTTCAAGGACAAAATGGATATTTCCATCGCCTTCTGGGGGATCGAAGGAGCTCTTGCGGCTCAGGACCAGTTCATAGACGACCTGGAGAAGAAGCTTAACGTGAGCCTGGTGCCCTTTGAAATAACCTGGGACGACTATGTGCAGAAAATCCAGCTGTGGGCGGCATCATCCCAGCTCCCCGACGTATTTGCAATCGACGCCGTCGGCACGCAGAACTACAGGAACTGGGTAAACCAGGGCGTAGTGCGCGCGCTTCCCGAAGACCTGTCCCAATACCCCACCCTTGCAAAATACCTTGACAAGCCCGACGTCGGGGCATTAAAGGAAAACGGCAAGCTTTATACCGTGCCCAGGAGCCTGTATGACAGCCTCGACTACTGCGCACACGACAGGAATGTATTCTATCGCTGGGATCTGGCTCAAAAGGCCGGAATCACGCAGGAACCGCAGACCTGGGACGAATTCAAGGCAATGCTCAAGGCAATCGTCGAAAAGGACCCCGAAGGTAAGAAGATCGGCGGCATGACTGCCGTAAACGTCAAGCAGATCGGAGGCTTCTTCTGGCTTTACAGCGATCCCGCGGCCACAAGCGACGGAAGCGGAAGCGATTACAAATGGATAAAGGACGACGGCAAATACGTACCGGCGGTGCTGGATACGAAGTATGCGCTCCCCTCATTGGTAAATGTAAGGCAGATGTATGAGCAGGGCCTCATAGACAAGGACATAGCTCTTGTGAAAGGCCAGGAGGCGTACGACAAGTTTGCTTCGGGAAAAGCGGCAGCAATCCTCGAGGTTGGCTACGGCAACGTCAACAACCTGCTCCTGCCCCGCTGGAAGCAGCTTCATCCCGATACACAGATGCTGGACGCCGTTAAAAGAGTCAGCTACTTCCCGTCGACCGACGGCGTAAAATACCACTGCACCTTCAAGACATACTGGTCAGAAAGCTATTTCAGCGCCCAGGTGGACGACAAGAAGATGGACAGGATCATGAGGCTTTACGATTACCTGCTGCAGCCCGATGCAAAGGAGTTTTATAGATTTGGTGTCAAGGGTACGGATTATGATAAGGACGGAGATAAAATTGTCGTAAAGACAAACAACGACGAGCTTCTCAAAAAGCAGCCCGGATCAGGGACGCTGGGGCAGCTTGTGGAATTCGACAACCAGTTCCAGTATGACCCGAACAACTTCACCTTCGACCCTGCGGTCAGGGAAGCTGCCGCTCAGAACCTGGAGGTGGCAAAGGCCGAAACGAAGCTGCCGGATTACGAGGTCAAGCTCACGCATATTTCGACGCCTACCAAGGATAAATTCACCATCTTCGACCACGACTTCATGCTCAACATAATGATGGGCAAGGAGCCGGTAGAGGCCATGTGGGATAAGCTTCTGAAGGATTACGAGGCAAAGGGCCTGAGCAAGATGATCGAGGAAGTCAACGCCAAGGCAAAGGAAATAGGATTGAATTGACAATAGGCCTTTAAAATATGACCTGCAGTGAAAAGGTTTAGGTGAGTATCTTAAACCTTTTCACTTGCGGGGCTTTTAAAGAAAGGGGCTGTATACCGGGATGATAAGGTTTGGTACCGGCGGGTGGCGGGCGTTTATAGGCGAAGAATTTACAAGGGACAACGTAAGGCTAGTATCTCAGGCCATAGCAGAGCTGATGAAATGCATGAAGGCTCAGGAAAACGGTTTTGTCATAGGCTTCGACAGACGTTTCCTCTCCGATAAGGCCGCGGTGTGGATGTCGGAGGTAATGGCCGGGAACGGCATAAAGGTATATTTTATACGTAAGGTGTCGCCTACGCTGCTGGTCATGTTTACAGTTAAAAAGATGAACGCCTGCTTAGGCGCTGCTGTGACCGCCAGCCACAATCCCGCCGATTACAACGGCATAAAGGTGTTCACCGAGGGCGGACGCGATGCGACCGAGCTTGTAACGGGAAGGATAGAGAGCCTGGCCGACGGCCTGAGCGCGCAAAGCGTCGAAGCCGTCAGCTTCAACGAAGGATTGAAAAGCGGCCTTATAACGTTCATCGACCCGTTTGACGACTATATCGACGCCATCATAGGCATGATCGACATCGAGGCCATAAAGGGGAAAAAGCTCAAGGTGCTGCTTGACCCGATGCACGGCGTATCCAGGACCTCGCTGCAGACCATCCTGATAACCGGACGCTGCGAGGTCGACATAATCAACGACAGGCACGATACGCTATTCGGAGGAAGGCTGCCCTCTCCCAACACGCAAACCCTCCAGCGCCTGCGCGAGCTGGTTATCCTGGGGAAATACGACATTGGCGTGGGCACCGACGGGGACGCCGACCGTCTGGGGATTATCGATGAGAAGGGCAGCTTTATCCATCCGAACAAAATTCTTGCCATGCTCTACTATTACCTCCTGAAATATAAAGGCTGGAAGGGCGGGGCCGTGAGGAACGTCGCTACGACGCACCTGCTGGACAGGATCGCGGAGGGCTTCGGAGAGGAATGCCACGAGGTTCCCGTGGGCTTCAAGCATATCAGCTCCATGATGGAGGAAAAGAACGCCCTGATCGGAGGCGAGAGCAGCGGAGGGCTGACGATCCGGGGCCATATAAAGGGTAAGGACGGGATATTTGCCGCCAGCCTCATTATAGAGCTTCTGAGCGTGACCGGACTGACCGTCTCCGGGATACTTGATGAAATCAGCCGTGAGTATGGAAATTACTATACGGATGAAATGGATCTCATGCTGGACGATCATAAAAAGCGGGAAATTTTCAAGGTCCTGTTTGACGACAGGAGAATACCGGATTTCGGTTTAAAAATCGCCGGAATCAGCTATATGGACGGGCTTAAAATAGTATTTGAAAACGGGGGGTGGGTCGTGGCAAGGTTTTCCGGCACCGAGCCGCTGCTCAGGGTTTTTTCCGAAATGTCCAATGAAGCCGACGCGATAGACGTAAACCTGAAGATGAAGGAATTTCTGCTTTCGTGAGGAGCAACAAAAATGGATTCATACATAAGCGCAGCCGGAAGTATATCACAGCTGTATCATAGTGCAAAAACCGGCGGGGCAGCCGAAGGGATTGAAAAAATCTCAGCGAATTCCTATTTCCTTGAGAACGGCGACATACTTGTACTGCCGGGGGATGAAGGGGATTGCAGGTACCTGTACGGCAGGGACGGCTTTAACTTCTGGGCGTATTCCTCCGGCTATATGAGCTGCAATGACGGCCTGTTTTCCATATTCAACAGGGTGTCGGAAGGGCAGGAGCCCAGAATCGGATTTTTCGCCGGTTTTCCGGATGAAGGCGGCCTGTATGAGGCCATACCCCTGCTGCCCGTACCCGTATCCTGCTTTGAAAGCTTTTTGCAAGCCGAAAGATATGTCGTATTTTCCGGCTCCGCAGCTTATTACTATACAGAGGCAGGCGGCATCAGGTTTTGTGTCAGAGCTTTTCCGGACGATGAGAAAAATCTTCACTTTACAATAAATATAGAAAATCAGACGGAGAATACAAGAGAGATCTTTATTTCGTCATACTTAAATCCCTTTCTGCGGCACGACTTGTTTGAAAATCCGGAAAACAGGTGGTTCAGGGAGGTCAGGTACCTGCCGCCAAAGGCCGGAAGCAATGAATTGGGACCTTTTCTGCTCAAGGTGAACGAGGACCTTGACAGGGTAACCTCCATATCAAATTATGCAATAGCCGGCAGAAAATTAATCCTGGCCGGAGGCAGCAAGCTGAAAGGGCATGAAGAAACCGCTTCAAGGTATGAATATGTCGGAGGCTCCAGAAGCAGCCTTCATACGCCCGCCTCCTTAAGAGCAGGCCGCTTTCTCGAAGGAAAGCATGTCTGCGCCTTTACCGAGGTGGCAGCGGCAGGGGATTTAATACATTTATCTTTGGAAGTAAAATCGACAATACGTTACGACATCAGTATAAGTTTTCTGGATTCCTGCAGGAACGAGGGGGAACTGGAAGAAAAGCTTAAGAGGCTGCCGGAGCGGGTAACGCCGGACTCAAAGCTGGAAGCCATGCACAGAGCGGAGGCATGCGGCCTGAAGCCGGAGTTCCGCGGCTCTGAAACGGAAATTGTAAAGGCGGGAGCGCTCAATAGCTTTTTTACCCATTTAATGCGACAGGTAGAATTCTGCTCTTTGCTTAAAGGGTACGTCCAGCCTTCACCCCTGTCGCTCATAGGCATAAGGGACGTGTTCCAGGCACTGGAGGGCTTTGCCGCCTGGGAGCCTGCCGCAGCCCGTAAAAAGATTCTGGAGGCGTTAGGCTTTGTTTTGACTGACGGCAGGTGTCCGCGCCAGTATGCGCTCCCTTTGAGGGACGGACGGCTTCCTCCCATGGATCTGAGGCCTTTTATCGACCAGGGCTCATGGGTTGTCTCCGCAGTCGCCGCATACTTGAAATACACAGGAGACATGGGCTTCCTGGAGGAAATGTGCGGCTACTGTGAAATTGCGGATGAAAGCAAGGGCCTGGTGCAAAGGACGTCACAAAAGGACAGCGTCATGGAGCATCTCCTGAGGATCACGGATTATCTCCTGGACAAGAGGGATTTCGGGATGACGGGATGCATAAGGGCCTTATACGGAGACTGGAACGACGCCCTTGACGGGCTGGGGGTGAGCAGGAAGCCCGATGTCCGGTACGGCAGCGGCGTGTCTGTCATGGCTTCCCTCCACGTTTATCAGAACCTTCGGGAAATGGCTGAAATCCTGGAAGAGGCGGATAGGGACAAATACGCTTCGCGTATCGGGGATTTGACAATAGCCAGAAAAGAGCTGGCCGAAAATATAAAGAAATATGCAGTTGTGAGCGAAGGCGGGGAGAGGCGAATACTGCACGGGTGGGGGGACGACCGCTCCTATCTGGTCGGAAGCTTCGGCGACCCTGACGGAGAATCGCGCCGCAGTCTGACGTCAAACGCTTTCTGGGTATTGTCGGGCATGAACGACGCAGACAGTATGGAGGAGGATATTTTAAAGGCATATGATAAGCTGGACACGAAATACGGCTTTAAGACCTTTGAGCCCTATTTTGCACCCGGTACGCCGGGAGTCGGCAGGATTCACAAGCTGCCAAGGGGCACTGCGGAGAACGGAGCCGTATACGTCCATGCCTCAGCTTTCGCAGCCATGTCGCTCTTCCGGCTCGGACATCCGCAGAAGGGCTGGGAGCAGCTGTGCAAATTGCTGCCCATCACCCATGAAAAGCTGTCCTGCTCGCCCTATGTAATGCCCAATTCATACGGGTATAACGAAGAGCTCGGCATAGACGGCGAATCCATGCAGGACTGGCAGACCGGAAGCTCAAACGTAGTTTTTAAGACCTATGTCAGATACGTTTTCGGAATCGAGCCCGGCTTTGACGGCCTGTGGCTGCAGCCCGCAGGCTGGAGCCCATTCAGAGGCTTCAGCCTGCAAATTACAATACGGGGGTGCCGGGTGGCGCTGGTCTGCGAAAATACCGGAAGAGGTTCAAGAGAGTATTATCTGGATAATGTGAAGCAGGACGGGGTATACAGCAAAGCCACGAGAATCGAACGCCTCTTTATACCGTGGCAACGGCTGGACAAGCCTGAGGCTCATATACGGGTGGTGGGATAAATGCTTTGTATATAAGCATAAAGAAGCAAGGCGGAGGCTGTAAAAGAGCTTTGCCAAAAAGACAGGCCTTCGCTTTTTCCCGGCCGATTGAAGCGGATAAATCCCTCATTCCCTCAAATTATCTGCTTTACAACCCAGGCCATATGTGCTATAATTCAAAATGCGTTTCGGGGTGTAGCTCAGTTTGGCTAGAGTGCTTGCTTGGGGTGCAAGAGGTCGCCTGTTCAAGTCAGGTCACTCCGACCACTACAAAAATAACGGTTTTCGGTATTTCGGAAGCCGTTATTTTTTATCTAAAAATATGTGTTTACTGCAATACTACTGCAACCAACTTTTTAATACTTTTTTATTCGAATCAAATTCTACTTTTACCACTTTACCGATTATTTCGGCGTCTTCGTCTTTAATAAAAATAGGGTCATACAGCTTGCGGGTTGCTAATAGGGGCTGCCTGGTAATTTATTTGATACGGTAGGCCAGGAATACAAGGTTACAGCCTACACAGCAGGTTACGAAAGTACCGACAAGCGCCCGGGCGACGACGGCTACGGCATAACCTACAGCGGTAAAAGGATTACAACAGACCACACGATAGCCGCCGACCTTACAGTATTGCCGCTGGGTACGAAGGTACTTATAGAAGGCCTTGACAACGTCTACACGGTCGAAGACAAGGGCGACGGTGTAAAAGGGAAACATATCGACTTGTACTTAACCGACCTGGACGACGCCAACGCCTGGGGGGTACAATACGGCGAATTATCGTTCTTGAATTTGGAGTTAAATAATCGGGAGTTTGTTTTGTACTTTGAAAATTAAATACTGTTTTCAGTTATACATACCTTTATAAAATCTTCACCGAAAGGCGTCTTCTTAATACCGCCTTTTACAAGTTGTATCGTAGCATACGGAAATTCGGGATTAGATTGAATTTCGTTTTCAAACTCAGTCTTAAGCTCTAAGTATTCGGGATGTGTCTCAAAATCATTGTATCTCACATCATCTTTAAGTGGGGTGTATTGTGCTTCAATTAATCCCAGCCTACATAAATTGCTGATTGAGGATGCTTGACTTCCTAAGTCGGTATATGACGGATTTGATATGAATAAATGAGTGAGAACTTGTATATACCCTCTGTCTTTAGCGTTCCATTGTATTGCTGCCACTGGAAGTAAATTATTTACAGATATAACTTGAAGATTGGATGCATCTTGAGGAGAAAGCTGTTTTATTATATCGACAAAAGAAGGATGAATAATGTTTATGTAATCAGAATTAAGTGATGCGGCCAATAGCCTGGAAAACATGTTACGTAATTCTTCGTTCTCTATATAGAATTTAGAAGCGTCCATAATTGGCCCAACAATCTCCAATTTTGGCTCGATAAGTTTATCTTCAGGAATTTTTGACAACGCAGCCTCGATACTTTCTTCATATTTTTTAAGGTTTTCTGCATGTTTATGCCTAAGCTTCTCTACATTATAGTTTATCGGACTGAAAACTAGATAGAAAATATTACCTAATGTAGTTCCTATTTCTTTTGCGGGTGGGGCAATAGCGTTATCTAAAAACTGAGGACATTTAAATAAAGTGAAAGCATCCATATATCATCACTCCTTACTTAAATTCTACAATAAAATATATGAATTTACAATATTAAAGGAGGGGGCTATAGTGTACAAAACAGATAATCACCAGTACATAACTTACTTCCGGGCGCGTGACCCGGAGGTATTCTACGTGGATGGGAGCTACAGTGACCTTTTCCTGGTAAACCTTAAGGCGAACGTCCCGGCCAGGGCGCGGACCTGGGACAAGAACCGGAAGCGCTGGGTAATCCAAAAGGAATTCTTAACTGTCGTCAAATCCTGCGCTAAAGACTGCTTTGACGTCGTTTACTACGGCGAAGGCGGCGACTACGTAAAAATATAGGGGGTAATTATGGAAACACTGGCGACGGGTAGAAAAAGCCTGCTTTCAAAGAACGGATACCGATACGCCGCCCAGCGTAAGACCTGGGTAGGCCCGAACAATAAAGAAATCCCTGACAACAGCATACGCAGAAATACGGAAACCTGGCTGGAAAACACGATATACCAGCAACAGGGCCAGGTAATCAGATAGGGGTAAATTGCATGAATTGGATAATCACGATACATACGCTGGCCGGTCCTTTTGTAACGATTATACCGGACGGCGACTTAAACGGCACGTTATCGATACCCTGGGTCGAAAAACAAATCCTGGAACAGCGCTGCCTTATCCTTGACGACGGTAGTCTATGGAAATCATGGAACCCCGACTATATCGTAGCCATAACCCAGGCACCAGAGATATGCGACGACGGTAAAAAAACAGTAAAACCTATAGACGCACCTGGAAGGCTGGACCCGAAAAAGCCCGGCATTGTTCACGCTTTCCGGGACACGATAGCCTACCTGGGACAGCCCCAGCCTGTCGTTATCCTGACGTCATGGGACGATAGATGCACAGCGTACTTTATGCTTTACAAAATAGGTGGCCTGCCCGCCGGTAGCGTTTTGAACGTGAAACACTTCCAGCCCGTCATCGAAACCTGGCTGAAACAGACAAACGGCGGATATACCGGTGAATACGAAGTAATCGTACCCCATGGTATTATAGACGACCGGGCCGAAGCTGAAACCTACGTACGGGACTATATCAAGGAAACGGCACTGGAGCATAAGCCAGCAGAGAAGACTGGGAAAGCCTGGCAGGGTTGGAATGAAGACAGGGGGTAATGAGTTGAATAACGAAGCATACGAACGGTATCAACGGGAAAAAAATGATACCACCAGGAGTATGTACCCCGGTATACAGGATAAGCGGTATTACATTCTGCTGAAAAATGATAAAGGTAAACCGTGTGCCTGGGAAGAAGTCAAGGGCACAAAGGTACCGAACGCGCTTAAACTTGACCTTTTCCTGCATACGGACCCGACTTACGGTTACGCATATCGGAAGGCAAGACAGGACTACGTATAGCCTACGGCGCCACACCTGCAAAATGCAAAAAGAACCTAGATGTATACGCCAGCCTGCCCTGGATAGTCCGTATAATATGAACCCAGGACGAAATTGATAAAAGGATAAAAGACGCTGTAAAATGGCTGGACGACCAACTGGCACAAGTAGACGCGAACCTGCTTACATAGCCGAAGAACAGCAACAGGTGGCAATAAGCGCCGCCGTAATATCAAAAGTCCAGTAATTACCTCCACCCCTGCGGACTGTGTAAGGCCGCAGGGGGGTCTATTTTCGTTTCAGGTTCTCGTAGCAGGAATTACAGATAATCTTGCCTTTAAAAGTAATAGTACTTTCGGCTTCCTGGCAGAATGTACAGGCTGGATTGCACTTTTTAAGTAGAATTTTCGGACCATTAATGAATACCTCTAAGGGATCGCCTACTTCTATTTCCAGTGCTTTTCGTAGCTCCATCGGAAGTACCAATCTGCCTAACGGGTCTATCTTTCTTATTACCGCCAATGCTTTCATATTATACCCTGGTAATTACATATTATTACAAATATTTTAATCCGAATGTAGAAATATGTAAATGCATTGTAAAATTTATTTACTGATGGACATATATGTAATATAATCGGATTGAGTTTATTCAATAATGCTTTAAGGGGGGGCTACTATTGTCATTCTCTGAAAGAGTGGGTTTAAAACAAATTAAAGATAGCATACAAGTAAAATCAATGGATAACGATTTAAGGGTTGGTATATGGAACTATTTTACAGAACATTTATGGAACATTGATAACCAAAAAAAATTTCGCTTCACGAAAGAATTGTGGTGTGATTTTTTTAAACGTCCTTTTGATGAAATGCCGATAAAGCAAGATCTTTATAGGTACCCTAATTTCAATGATGTTTATTCAACAATTAGAAATTATTTCTTTAAAGCGCCCTGGAATGAGGTATACGATTTTATTGAATATTGTACTTGCTTTATCGACAATAGCTCAAATTATTATTCCAATCAATTAAATCTGCTTTTGGAAAAAGAGCTTTCAGGGTATAGGTTCATTGATGAGAGAATTGTTCCTATAACTGATGAACGGGAAATTGAAAGTATCAGATTAGCAGCGAGTAGCAAATATTCGAATGTTGACGAACATATTAGAACAGCAGTTGAGTTATTCAGTGATAAAAAGAACCCAGACTACAGGAATTCTATTAAAGAATCAATTTCCGCAGTTGAAGCAATGTGCAATATCGTTGCCGGTGAGAAAAACGCTACTCTTGGCAAAGCTTTAGATAAAATAGAAAAGCAGAGAAAAGTTGAAATGCATACTTGCTTGAAGTCTGCATTTGACAAACTTTACGGATATACATCAGATTCTAAAACGGGTATACGACATATGATGATGGACGAGAGCGTAATAAACTTCGAAGACGCTAAGTATATGCTGGTTTCCTGTTCAGCTTTTATCAATTACCTTAAAGAAAAGCTATCAAAGATAAAATAGAGAGGTAAAACTTATGGGCTTCATGGACTCTTTGAAAGACAGTTTTAAAGACGCTGTAAAGGAAGCATCGGCGAAAAAGGTAGTACTTGAACTGGCAGCTGGATACAAAAACATAAAAGGCAAGGAAGTGACCATAATGCAAGGTAGCGGGCTGCGTATGCTAAAATTCAAAACTTCCGGGCTGCTGAGGACGACAATAGAATATGAAGTAGTAGGGAGCGATTGGCAGGAAAGCGCAAAAAGAAGCGCTGGAAAGGCCACAGCAGGGGGATATTATCGGCGGCGCTCTTACAGGTGGTGTAGGCCTGGTAGCTGGGGCGGCAATCGGCGGACGTCGGAAGGATAATTCAGTGGCTGTTATCACAATTCTGGATAATGGTCTGGAAGGGAATATATATGTTCGCTGTAATGGAAAGGAATACGAAGAACTTACAGGGCTGCTTTAAGTATTGGTTCTGTAATGAATTGGGTTATGGAGGTTGTATATGGAGATTAGAAAACAAATCCAAAAAGGCGTTGTTTCAGATGAAGTACAGGCGCTAATAGCAGTAGTTCGACCTATAATCTTAGGGACATTGTATTCCATGAAACGAGAAGTTATTAATGATTATGGAGGTGTTAACAATATAAAATTAAGGCAATTAGCTAGGGCATATAAACCAGGGGATGGTGACTGTGGCATATGTTTTGAATATGCTGTGCACGATGCAATTGTAAACGGAAATCCCGTTGTAATAGAAAAAATTGATGATGCACTAACTAAGCATTGTAAAATAAAGGGAGACAAACCGTCATCCATTTTGTTTGGAGCAGAAAAAGACGGTACCATTCAATTAATAAAATCGGTTAAAGATTATCTTACAAAAGAGTCGAAACTTCTTGCGGGTAGCAAAGGTCAACCTGTCAAATTGAAAAAGCATATAGATGCTGTGTATGCAGCATTCAGAAGCAGTGCAGCTCGGGCAAATTTACCAGAAAGTATTAATGGTTTATGGAAAGCAGATTTGTTTGTAGGGAAAACAGAACCCGATCAGTGGGTTGGTACTACTGTAAAGATAAATTCCTCTTTATTGGAACATGCACCGGGCTTACGACTAGGATTAGTGCCGTCCAAAGAAGGTAAAAATGATAGTATAAAAAAAGATGATATTAAAAATTTAATTATTTGTCCATTACCTTATGACGACTCATTTATGCAAATATTTTATCAAGGTTGGCAAATAGTTAAACAGTTTTTACACGCGGAAGCATACGTACCAAAGGAGGCAAATCTCTCAAGGCCATCTGACAGGCAAGTATGTAGGTTCCTAGAAGAAAAAAGAGAATTCCCTGTTGTTGATGTTTTAGAAGCGCTTTTCCCATTAGCACAACCGGAATTATTCTACAGTGAAACCGAATCGGACGAAGTTATAGTACATAAAGGAACCGGAAGTACCACAGGGGCGGTAATCGCACCGATTTCAAAGCAATAAATACTGGCTTATTATAGTATGTATTAATTATAATAAATAAAATAATAATTAAATATATTTTATTTATTAATATATAGTATATTATCTTTCTTTGAGGGTATTTGACTTTCTTACCGCTGGAAGGTGGTGAGAAAGTCAAATACCCTCTTTTTAATTTGTCATAATTATATATTTTTCGCCTTCCTTTTATTGAATATATAATCGATAACGTAAAATAAGTTGCGCACAATTGCAAAAGGGCATTTTCCTTGGTGTAAATTGGAGTTGTCGAAAAACCCAAACACCATGAAACGAGAATGCCTTAATGCCTGATAACATTATACACCTAAATGAGGATATACTGAAAGGGCAATTAAAGATAAGGTACAATAAGTTGCGCAAATAAAAAAGAGATAAAGGAAGGACAAGTTTGCAGTCATTTGGTAGAATCAAGTTACCACACAAAATTCACCGAAAAGGAGACTGCAAACATGTCCGAGAAAATTGTACAGCTAAACGAAGAAATCATCAAGAGCCAGCTGAAGGAACTGGTCCGCAGCAGCGTCGAAGAGACGCTGAACAATCTGCTGGAGCAGGAAGCTAAGGATCTGACCAATGCGGCGAAATACGAGCGTACAGAGGCCCGACAAGGGTATCGGGCAGGACACTATGACCGAAACCTGACCACAACCTCCGGAGATGTCACATTAAAAGTCCCAAAGCTTAAGGGAGTTCCGTTTGAGACAGCCATCATAGAGCGGTACCGCCGGAGAGAAAGCTCAGTGGAAGAAGCGCTGATTGAGATGTACCTTGCCGGCGTCTCTGTACGGCGGGTGGAAGATATCACGGAGGCACTTTGGGGCACAAAGGTCTCGCCCTCGACGATCAGCGAGTTAAACAAAAAAGCGTATGTCCACATCGAGAATTGGCGAAACCGTCCGTTGCAGGGAGGTAAGTACCCATACGTTTATGTGGATGGTATTTATCTACGGCGCAACTGGGGCGGCGAGTACGAAAATGTCAGCGTCCTTGTGGCCATAGCCGTCAATGAGGACGGTTACCGCGAGGTTCTCGGTGCTGCTGAGGGCATGAAAGAGGACAAGTCTAGCTGGACAGAGTTCTTTAAATGGTTGAAAGGTCGGGGCCTCGACAGTGTTAGGCTAGTGATTGGGGATAAGTGCCTGGGCATGCTCGAAGCAATCGGAGAGGTATTCGCCGAAGCGAAATACCAGCGCTGTACGGTCCATTTTTATCGGAATATGTTTTCCGTGGTGCCACGCTCCAAAGTTAAAATCGTCGCCAAGATGCTTAAAGCGATCCATGCCCAGGAAAGCAAGTCAGCGGCGAAAGAGAAGGCCAAACTGGTTATGGCGGCACTAAGAGACATGAAACTAAAAGAGGCAGCGGCCAAAATTGAGAGCGGCGTTGAGGAGACGCTTACCTATATGGACTTCCCCTATGAGCACTGGACAAGAATCCGTACCAATAATGTGATAGAGCGCCTGAATCGCGAGATTCGGAGACGGACGAGGGTTGTGGGCACCTTTCCGGACGGTAATTCGGCACTGATGCTGGTCTGTGCCAGGCTCCGCCACGTTGCCGGTACCCAATGGGGTAACAAGAAATATATGAACATGAAGCATTTGGAGAATTCCGGCATGACGTCGGACTCAATAGCCGGCTGACTGGATTTCACCATGTCTGCAAACTAATTTGCGCAAAACTCTTGACGGTACCGATGTTTATAACCTGTGCGGACCATATGTGCACATGTTTTTGCAATGAGATTCGCACATATAGTACCTTGAATCCTTTTAAACGGTTTTCAATTAAATTTAATGTTAGTAACATGGTCATTTTTTGCAGGTTCGCAAAACGTTGCCTTATCTTGCGCCTATTTGTATAATTGTAGTTATAACAGTCGCGTCCCACACGGGACGCGTGGGTTGAAACCCAGCGTCCCGCGCTATAGAAACATGTTTGATGGTCGCGTCCCACACGGGACGCGTGGGTTGAAACTTGTACGACAATTCGGGTTTGTTGCATAATCCGTGTCGCGTCCCACACGGGACGCGTGGGTTGAAACACAATCTTTACCTCACTTATTTTTATTATTTTTGTCGCGTCCCACACGGGACGCGTGGGTTGAAACTTGTTGTACATCGGTTAATTGTAAAAACATTTCAGTCGCGTCCCACACGGGACGCGTGGGTTGAAACTTACAACAATTCCTTCTGCTTTACCATGAATTTGTCGCGTCCCACACGGGACGCGTGGGTTGAAACTATCCTCAAGAAAATTTTTTTTATCTTTTTCTCGTCGCGTCCCACACGGGACGCGTGGGTTGAAACCAATGTCCTCGCCCCCTATTGTCCCAATGTCCAAAGTCGCGTCCCACACGGGACGCGTGGGTTGAAACTCCGGCGGCAAGGACAGTACGATGTTGTGGCACGTCGCGTCCCACACGGGACGCGTGGGTTGAAACATCAATTCATCAAGTAGGTTATCACCCTCGCCAGTCGCGTCCCACACGGGACGCGTGGGTTGAAACCGCTATGACAAAAACATCGCCTCTCTCACAAAGTCGCGTCCCACACGGGACGCGTGGGTTGAAACCATTGCTTTGCCGTTAGCCGTGGCTGCGTCGGCGTCGCGTCCCACACGGGACGCGT
>JAEZJL010000047.1 GCA_023415815.1 Bacillota bacterium
GGTCAGGAACCTTGCCCAGAGGAGCGCCCAGGCGGCCAAGGATACGGCCGCAATCATAGAAACGAACATAGAATTGTCGGAAAAAGGCGTAAACGTCGCCAAGAAGGTCGGGGAATCCCTGTCGGAAATTACGATCCAGGCCAAGAAGGTCAACGAGCTGATGGATGAGATCGCCGCGGCGAGCCAGGAGCAGACCCAGGGCATAGGCCAGATAAACAAGGCTATAGTGCAAATGGAAAAGGTCACGCAGATGAGCGCCTCCAGCGCGGAGGAATGCGCCTCCTCCTCCGAGGAGCTGAGCGCCCAGGCGCTGAACCTGAGAGAAATCGTACAGCAGCTTGTCAAGCTCGTAAACGGGCGCTCGGAGCAGGAGCTGCTTTCGCAGAGCGGCGTCAGCGCCGGTACGGGAGCCTACCGCAGCGCGGCCGCCCATCCCGTTCAAGCCGCCCTTCACTCAAATGAGATGCATGTCATTAAGGCGATCGATTCCCACGGTAAAAGCGCGTCCGGAGCAAATGTGCCCGGCCATGGCCCGGACACAGGCAAGCCGGGAAAGAAAACGTATGTTGTGAATCCGGAGGAGGTTATTCCGCTGGAGCATGACAAGAAGGACTTTTAGCATCCGGTAATGCCGGGGCTTACCCGCCGCCGGGCCTCGCCGCTAACCGCGCGGGGTCGGCGGCGGCGGAGATATGAAACTAAGGAGTTGCCGCCTTTGCAATCTTTTACCGACAGGGAATTTGAAAAATACAGGCGCCTGATACACGACAGCTTCGGCATACATCTGAGCGACGCCAAAAAGGAGACTCTCAAGTCCAAGCTTGTCAAGCTCATGGCAAGGTACGGGATGTACTCCTATGACGAGTACTTTGACGTGCTGGTATCCGATAATGACAAAAGTCATATAACAGAGTTTATAAATGAAATCACGATAAATAAAACCGATTTTTTCCGTGAAAACCACCATTTTGACTTTATTAAAAACAGGATAGGCTTTATCACGGAGACAAACCGGAGGATTTTAAAAAACAAGGAGATAAGGGTTTGGAGCGCAGGGTGCTCGACCGGGGAGGAAGCGTACACGCTTGCTTTTATATTAAAGGAGTGCCTGCCGGAGGAAATAAACATCAAAATACTGGCTACGGATATATGCAGCAAGGTATTGGCCGCCGCAGGCAGGGGCGTTTACTCCTCGCGGATAAAGAGGGATATCGACGGCTATTATCTCAGCAAATATTTTGAGAGCTACGATAATGAATACAGGGTGAAGGACGAAATACGCGGGCTGGTGACCGTAAGGCAGTTCAATCTCATGGACGCCTTCGGCTTCAGCAATACCTTCGACTTGATTTTTTGCCGGAATGTCATGATTTATTTTGACTCGGCAGTACAGCAGAAGCTGCTGGACAAGTTCTATGGAGTGAATACGCTTGGCGGACTGCTGTTTTTGGGTCATTCCGAGAGCCTTATAAACAAGAGGCACAGGTATCAATACGTTCAGCCTACTATTTATTTGAAATAAGGGGTTTTATGAATACCGAGGAAAAATATTACCTGGAGCCGGGATACATATTCGCAAGCGAAGCTCCGTACCTCATTCATACGGTGCTCGGCTCGTGCGTGTCGGTTTGCATATGGGACAGCGAAAAAAAGGCCGGCGGCATGAACCACTATATTTACGGCAGGTCCGGGCAGGGAATCCGCAGCGCCAGGTACGGGGACGTTTCAACGGCATACCTTATCCGGCTCCTGCTTGATATGGGCTGCCGGAAAACATATATGAAAGCCCATATCGTCGGCGGCGGGCATAATCCCGAGCTGGATTCCGTCATTGGCGACGGGAATGTCGCCGTAGCCGAAGAGATCCTGAGAAAGAACAGGATAGAAACAGTGACCTCGGATACCGGAGGACAGACCGGCAGGAAGCTGATCTTCAACAATGCCACCGGAGAGATACTGGTATATAAAGGAATCAACATCAGAAGAAACGATTGGTACACCGACCATGCCGAATAGAATAAGAGTACTCATAGTGGATGACTCGGCCCTGGTGCGCAAAATACTTACCCAGGAGCTGTCGAAGGACCCGGGCATCGAGGTGGTGGGGACCGCTCCCGACCCTTATATAGGAAGGGACAAAATTGTGCAGCTCAAGCCGGACGTCCTCATCCTGGACATAGAAATGCCGAGAATGGACGGCATTACCTTTTTAGAAAAGCTGATGAAGCATCACCCGATACCGGTGATCATCGTGAGCTCCCTTGCAAAGGAAGGCAGCAGGGCCGCACTGAAGGCCCTGGAGCTTGGAGCGCTTGAAATTATGGCCAAGCCCGGCTCCTCCTATTCGGTAAAGGATATGAGCGAACAGCTGATAGACAAGATAAAGGCGGTCTCAAACGTAAAGGCCTTTAAAATAACCGAGAGAAGCGAGGAGGCAGGCATTGTGCCCGCCGCCGGCAAAGCCATGCTTGAAACAAGCCATAAAATAGTCGCGATAGGCGCGTCAACGGGAGGCACCGAAGCGATCAGGGAGATCCTTGTCAGGCTGCCGCCGGACATGCCCCCGATTCTTGTAGTCCAGCACATGCCGCAGTACTTTACGAGGTCCTTTGCCGAGAGGCTGGACAGCCTCTGCAGGCTGAAGGTCAAGGAAGCGGAAAACGGCGAGCTGCTGGCGCCGGGCAAGGTGCTGATAGCACAGGGGAACAGGCATATGGTCCTGAAAAGAAGCGGAGCGAGCTATTATGTGGAGATCAAGGACGGCGAGCTGGTCTATCATCAAAGGCCGTCCGTAGAGGTGCTGTTCAGCTCGGTGGCAAGGTATGCGGGAGCCAATGCGGTAGGGGTGATACTCACGGGCATGGGCAAGGACGGAGCGGACGGACTGCTGCAGATGAAAAACGCGGGAGCCTTCACAATAGCGCAGGACGAGAAGAGCTGCGTTGTCTACGGCATGCCCAAGGAAGCGGTTTCGGTGGGAGCCGTGATGAAGGTCGCCCCGCTCGATAAAATCCCTCAGGTCCTGCTGGAGTCTGTGGGATATTAAAAACCGGCAAAAATAGAAGGTATTTGAATATGGCGGAGGATTGCTTTATAATATTTATTGATAGATGCTGATAAATAGTGTAAAGGAGCCTCAAATGGATAATAAGAGCTTGCTGGAAATAAGAAAGAATATGGTGATGATGCCCGTGCTTCAGGAGCGGATCGAAGCGCTGCGGGGTAAGATCGCAAAGGCGGAGGAAGAGGTGCGCAGGCTGCTGAAGAAGTATGAAGCGGAAGCCCTGGACGTAGAGAAGCTGGAGAAGAATTCCTTTTCGGCGATTATTCTGAAGAATTTCGGGAGATATGAGGACAGGCTGGAAAGGGAATCGGAGGAAATGCTGACGGCCAAGCTGGAGTATGATAAGGCAGTCGAAAGGGTAAACGACCTGAAGAAGAACAAAGCGGAGTCGGAAGAGCGCCTGTCCTTGCTGTTCAAGGATAAAACCGCCTTCGAAGCGGAGCTGAAGAGGCGCGAGGGCATCATCAAAGCGAATGCCGGCACCGACCTTTCCAGAAAATACGGAGAGCTGGAAGCGGAACAGGACGCACTTGCAAAACAGCTTGTTGAAACCGAAGAAGCGCTGACGGCTGCCGGAAGAGTGCTCTCCACGGCGGGAAGCGTCCTGGGACATCTCGGAAAAGCGGAGAGCTGGGCTACGTTCGACGTCTGGTCAAGGGGCGGAATAATCAGCCATCTGGCAAAGTATGAGCATATAGACAACGCAAAGAACGAATTCAACTGGCTGAATTCCCAGCTGAAGGACCTGCAGAAGGAGCTTCAGGATTTGAACCTGACGGGGATTTCGAGCATCGACGGGATAGACTCCACCACGAGAGCGGTCGATTTCTGGTTCGACAACATATTTACCGATATGAACGTCCGCGAGAGGATAAGGGACGACAGCGAGCGGGTATCCTGGCTGCGCGATAAAATAAGCGGGATAGCCTATAAGCTTGACGGTGATATGAATGTCATCCGCAGCAGGATGGAGGAGCTTGAGCAAAAGAAAAACGACCTTATAATAAACGACGGCCCCTCGTAAAGGGGCCGTCACTTTTTGCGGAAATTAATTCTTACAGCGGCAATTCAATTATGACAGACAGCTGTCAGGTTTGATGGCATAGAATAAAACCATCAAATTTAAAGGAGCGTGCAATATTATGGAAAATAATAACGTCTGCCAGAGCTGTGCCATGCCGCTGGGAAGCGCCGACATGCAGGGGACAAACGCCGACGGGAGCAAAAACGCGGAGTACTGCTGCTACTGCTATAAGGACGGAGCCTTTACAAGCGAACAGACCATGGACGAGATGATTGAGACCTGCGTCCCCTTCGTATCCAAGGGAGAGCCCTGGCCCGACGAGGAAACCGCAAGGAAAGCCATGAGGGAAATGTTCCCGCAGCTCAAGAGATGGAAGGTAAGCTGAAAAAACGAGGTCCGTTTGCATCGGGCCTATTGGCGGCGGGCAGATCGCCGTACGGAGAAACCGGGTTATGAAGCTGATTCCCGCAAAGACCATAGTAACAAAAAACAAAGCCCCGGAAGCGTGGTTCGGGCATGACTACAACATGAACATCTACAAGGGCTGCTGCCACGGCTGCATCTACTGCGATTCCCGCAGCGAATGCTACCGGGTTGAGAATTTCGACGAGGTCAGGGCAAAGGAAAACGCTCTCGACATTATCGACAGGGAGCTGAAATCCAGAATAAAGTCGGGCGTTGTGGGAACGGGCGCCATGTCGGATCCATATAACCCCTTCGAGAGGGACATGCTGCTGACCCGGAATGCCCTGGAGCTCATAAATAAGCACGGCTTCGGGGCTTCGATTGCCACGAAAAGCGACCTTGTCACAAGGGATATCGACATCCTCAGGGAAATAAACGAGCATTCGCCCGCTCTGGTCAAGCTGACGATTACCACCTTTGACGAAGGGCTGTGCCGGCTTGTCGAGCCCGATGCGCCCGTTTCGGCCGCAAGGCTTGCGGCCCTGGAGAAGCTGTCCGCGAACGGACTGTTCTGCGGCGTGCTGCTTATGCCGCTGCTGCCCTTCATAAACGATACGGAGGAAAATGTAACGGCTATCGTCAGGGCGGCGGCGGAGGCAGGCGCAAGGTTCATCTATCCATGGTTCGGAGTCACACTCAGGCAGAATCAGCGCGACTATTTCTACCTCCAGCTTGACAGGTATTTTCCAGGTATGAGAGAAAAATATATGACCGTATACGGTAACTCATATCAATGCGGCTCCCGGAACGCCAAGCGCTTATACGGCGTTACCGCCGAGCTCTGCAGCCGGTACGGTTTACTGTACAGGATGCACGATATCATTGCCGCCTATAAGGTACACAAAAAGTATTGGCAGGCCACGCTTTTTTAAAGCGGCCTGTTTTTTTTACACGCGTTTCCCTCGACCCTCAAATTTCAACCTTCAACCTTGAGACTCCTGCTCTCAAAAACTTTTTTTGCGACGTTTATTGAATTGAGCACCCTGGGAAAGCCTGTATAAGGCAGGCAATGGATGATTGCGTCCACGATTTGCTTCGGAGCGAGTCCGATGTTGAGGCTTGCATTGATATGCACAGTCAGCTCCAGCTCGCAGCCTCCCTGCGTGGTTAGCGAGGCGAGGGTTATGAGCTCTTTTTGCACCGGATCAAGCCCTTTTCTGCCGTAAATGTCCCCAAAGGCGAATTCTATAAGGTATTTGCTGAGGTCGGGCGCGATTTCCTTTAGGGAATTCAAAACCGTTTTGCCTATTTCGCCGTCTACTTTCGTCAATAGCTCCATTCCTATTTTATATCTGTCCTCCGACATTTTTACCCCTCCGTTTGATTAGAATGATATGCATAAGACAAGTCAGATTTACTTATTTTATATATTTTTACAATTTATATTAACAAAAAATAACAAAAAATGCAAGATGAATAATTTTAAAGCAAAGGCAAAAAACGGTCGCTTTTCACTCGAGAAATATGAAGGCCGGTAAAACAGAACCGGCTTTGAGGTTGCTTAATTATGTTTATTTGGGTAATATAATACGGAAAGCACATTTTAAGTGCAATACCATGCGGTTAATTCCGTTTCGGAGGGGACGTATTATGGCCTTGAATACATTACAGATTACGGTGCTTCACTGGTTTTACACCTGCCACCGGAAGGGAGAGCCTGCGACCTTCAAGGGCTCGCTGCAGCATTTCGGCGAGGTGCTGAGAATAAGCGAGCCCATGGAGATAATCAAGTCCTTGCTGGATATGGGCTTGATAAGCATCAGCAAGTCCAGGCTCGAGGTCTCGATAACAAAAGCCGGGATACAGGAGTATGAAAGCCTGAAAAAGAAATCGTAGCGAGAAGTGCATGAACAATAACCCCCAAATGTATTTTATATTTTACTGAGGCATGGACAGTGATATAATATACATCAGCCGTATGCAGAGAATGGAAAATTGAACGAAGGCTCCTGTCAGCCATGAAATATGCTGCCGGGAAGTGACCATGCCGCCGGACAGGCTGCAGGTATAGAATAAGGCTGGAGGGAATTAAAATGGATAGCGCAACAAGGGTTCAAAAGGCGCTCCGGGCCATGCTGGCCATGCAGAGAAGAGCCTGGGAGCAGGGCGTTGCCGGACAGGCGCTGCTGGAGCTGGGCGAAGCGGAGCTGACGGTTTTATTCGCAAAGGACGCCTTAGTTAATCAAAGCAAGGACGGAAGGCTCGGCCTGAATGGAGACAGGGGGCCTGTGGCGGACCCGGCTTCAAACGGCGAGCCCGTAATGTTCGCCGCGAGAATCACAAGGGATGCAAAGCTTGAGGCTGCATGGAAAGGAATGCTGGATTTCCTTCTGTATCAGGCGCCTAAAACGAGGGACGGGATCATCTACCACAACCACATAGAAAACCAGATCTGGGTGGACGCCTTTTACATGGCGCCTCCATTCATTGCGGTCGCCGGGCATCCGGAGGAGGCGGTCAAACAGATCAGAGGCTACAGGAAAAGAATGTGGAATGAGGAAAGGAAGCTTTTCTATCACATATGGGACGAGGATACGAAGACCTTTAGCAGGAAGCTTTTCTGGGGAGTCGGAAACGGCTGGGCGGCCGCGGGCATGGCAAGGGTCATCAAAGCGCTTCCCGAAACTATGAGCGCGGAAAAGGCGGAGCTGGCGGGGTATGTCAAAGAGACGGTCGACGGGTGCCTGGCACACCAGAGAGAAGACGCGCTCTTCCATGACATTGTCGACGACGCTTCGACCTTCGTAGAGACCAATCTGGCGCAAATGCTGAGCTATTCGATCTATCGCGGCGTTGAAGGCGGATGGCTGGACAGGGACTATTTAAAACATGCCGACAGCATGCGCGAGGCCGTTTACACAAAGGTGGACGAATTTGGTCTGGTACAGGGCGTCTGCGGAGCGCCGAACTTCGACCGCTCGGGGACCGCGACGGAGGGACAGGCGTTTTTCCTGCTGATGGAGGCCTCTTACAATGATCTGAAGCGGTAATTGCGGCACAGTTACATAAAAAAATATCAGGATACGGACGCTTAAACGGTTTATGCGGCATTTTGCCTCATAAACCGTTGCTGTTTACGGCAGCCTTCCGGTATACATAATGCGCGGAAGGCGGGAGCCCCGGTGTCTCTCCCTTTTTAGAAGTTCAACCGGCGTTCAACGGCGAGCCGCAGGACGATGGCGGTAGCCACGCCTAAGGGCATATTCCGGTCGCCTATGGAGCTTTTCCAGTTGAGTATATTTAAAGCTTATTGCCGCACTCCGGGCAGAATTTCGGAGTGCCTTTAATTTCCGTATTGCAGCCGGGGCATTTCTTTATCGCAGGCGCACCGCATTCGGCGCAGAATTTGGCGCCGGCGTCCAGCGCTGTCCCGCAGCTCGGGCATTGTTTCGGCATAGGACTGCCGCACTCCGGACAGGTCTCGACCCCCTGCCCGACATCCGCATTGCATTTGGGACAGGGGTTGGAGGGCTTGCCGCATTCCGGACAGAATTTGATGCCCACGCCGTATCTGGCGCCGCAGCTGCCGCATTTCACCCTGTCCTTTTGCTTTTCGGTATCGCAGCCGCATTTGCCGCAAAAGCGCTGTTCGGCGTCGAGTGAAGCACCGCATCCCGGGCAGCGCTTCGTACGGGCAGATGTGTTGATATTACCTGCCATATCGCCGAACCGGGAACCGAAAACGGCCCCCATCCCAAGCCCTATCCCGGCTTCCGCAAACCCGGATTGTCCTGAGCCCGGATTGGTCGCAGCCCCCTCCAGTGTGTCAAAGGAACGCTCCTGGGCATAGTTGAAGCCGATAATATCCATTTCGGCGCGCTTCGCAAAGGCCTCTTTCAGCTTGATTACCGACGAATCGTCCTCTGGCACGTTGATATCGTTGATATAGAAATTTATCAGCTTGATTCCGTATTCGGCCAGTACGGGCTGCAGCTTCCCTTTTAAATATCCTGACAATTCATCGAGGTGCGCGTTGATTTCCAGCACGTTTGCCTGCTTGCTCAGCAGATAGGAAGATATGGCGTCCTTAATCCTGGTGAGGAAAACGCCCCTGAAATATTTCAGCATGCTGTCCTTGTCAAATTCGGAAAGAGTGCCGACCAGCGTGGTCAAAAACTTCCAGGAGTCCTCGATCTGGATCCCGAACTGCCCGTAAGCGCGGATGGGAATAAAAACCTTGTATCTCGGCTCCTGCAATTGTATCGGCGTAGGCGTCCCCCATTTTACGTCAAGCGAGATGATCTTGTTGATATACCACACCTCCGCTGCAAAAGGCGAACGCCCTCCGAAGGGGATATTGACGATTTTGTTCAGAATCGGAATGTTCTTCGTATCCAGGGTATACCTGCCCGGGCCGAAAAGGTCGAGAGCCTGCCCGTCCTTAAACAGGATTGCCTCCTGCGATTCGTTGACGATCAGCTGCGTCCAGGTCCCCAGCTCCTCGTCGGGGTATTTCCACGCGAAAACATCCGGACCGCCGTTATACTTAACAACACTTATGATAGCCATTCTACACACCTCACATAATAAAACCCTGTCACTATATATAATTTTACACTTACCTGGGCGCCACTTCAACAGAAAGCGCTGTTTTTATACTATATTTGGCTTGGCTTCTATATTTATATGCAGGCCCGATATTTGCCAACGCGCGGAGAGCCATATGGAAAAGCCATAAAACTGCGGTGCCGGCCCGCGCATCCCGCACGTAAACCAAACATGGGAATTACCGCCTAGAGCCGCCCCACGGCTTCGTCCAGGACCTTTCCGATGGAATCGTTGATTACAAGATTTGCTCTCCGGTCGTAGGGCGTTGCCGATTTATTGATTAAAACCAGCCTGTCTCCTTCATAGTAGTCTATGAGGCCGGCAGCGGGGTAAACAGCCAGCGAGGTCCCTCCGACGATCAGCATGTCGGCTTTTTCCACATGCGATACCGCCCGGTCCAGGACGTCCGTGCGGAGGCATTCCTCGTACAGCGTGACATCGGGCCTCACGATACCATTGCACTTGCCGCACCTGGGGATCATATCCGGGAAGCCGGTGACGTATTCAAGACCGTACCGCTCCAGGCAGTCCGTGCAGTAATTCCTGTGCACCGAGCCGTGAAGCTCGAGGACGTTATGGCTGCCCGCAAGCTGGTGAAGCCCGTCGATATTCTGGGTCAGGACCGCTTTGAGCAGCCCCCGGGCCTCCAGCTCCGCAAGCGCGAGGTGGGCCTTGTTGGGCCGCGCTCCGGCAAAAATCATGTTGCCTCTGTAAAACTCGAAAAACACCCCGGGATGATTTATAAAGTATGAACGGCTCAGTATGACTTCGGGGGAACAGCCGTATTCGCGGACGGTGCGGTATATGCCCTCTTCGCTCCTGAAATCGGGTATGCCGCTTTCGGTCGACACCCCCGCGCCGCCCAGGAATACGATATAACTGCTTTTCAAAATCATCGCCTTCAGGTCTTCTGTCTTCATTTGCAGCACCCTGTTTCCATATCGGAATCCATAAATAAATATTATTACTGCCGCGCCCGTTTGTAAACGGCTATTTTGCGTATATAAGTTACACAAATAATTTTACACAAGGAATGAATTGAATTTGTGTAACAGGCTGATTGAGGAAATATAAATGCAAAAAGCTTATGCATGAATTCTTTTTTGCAGTTTATCCGGGCAAATTTAACGGCTGGCAATGAAAATTTACCATAATTTTTTTCGGAATTTTGCCGATATTCTATTTGGCTATGCATGGATGCACGGACAATTTACGGAGGAATGACAAAAGATTATTGCTGTTAACAAGCTACTGAAAAGGGAGTTGAAGTCGTGAAACGCAGTTTTTCCGCCATTCTATGCATTTTATTCATAGTTGTTTTTCTCTTCAGGCCCGAAGCGGTCTACGCGGCGAACGAGTCAGCCGCTCCGCTGTCCGACTACATAATAGTGACAAATAATATAAACAAGGCAGACACGGTTTACATCTACAGTCTCAACCCGGGTGATCTTGTAAAAATATACGGCTCCCCCACCGGCAATGCAATACTGGCCTACAGCGTGGTATCCGGCAGCAAGGGCGACCTGAAAATAAATATAGATCAGCTCGGTACGCAGGCGGGCAGCATCTATGTCTCGGTTGTCAGCAAGGGCAAAACCGAAAGCGCGAGGACCAGGGCGGATTATGCCGGAGAGCCTGTTTCCGAGGCTCCTTCCCCGGACAACGTCGCGATCGCCAACAATGCCGGTAAGGCGGATGTCATCTCCGTTAGCGGCCTGAGCTCAAAGGATATCGTCAAGGTCTACACTGCGGTCTCCAAGGGCAAATTGCTTTCAACAAAGACAGTTTCGTCCAACAACAGCGATTTAACCATTTCCGTCCCACAGCTCGGATCGGCCGCAGGCAGCATCTATGTGTCGGTCACCTCGAAAAACAAAATCGAAAGCGCGCGCATCCCGGTTGCTTATGAAGCTGAGGCCCTGTCGGACGCGCCTTCCGCCGAGAACGTAACGGTCAATAATAACGTGAAAATAAGCGATACGGTGCTTGTCTCCGGCCTGAACGAAAAGGACATAGTGAAGGTATATAATGCGGCTTCCGATGGAAAACTGCTCGGAAGCAAGACGGTGCCGTCCTCCGGAACAGAGGTCACGCTGAATATATCACAGCTTGGGGGCGCCTCAGGCTATATTTACGTTTCAGTCACAAGCACCGAAAAAGCGGAGAGTCC
Source organism: Bacillota bacterium (assembly GCA_023415815.1). Lineage (GTDB taxonomy): Bacteria > Bacillota > Clostridia > Acetivibrionales > DTU013 > JAEZJL01. Next base: position 11,272 of record JAEZJL010000047.1, read on the forward strand.
CAGAACAAAGGTGGCTTATACGTCGGAGCCGGGCTCGGACGCTCCGGCGCCCGACAGCGTCATGGTGACAAACAATGCCGGCAAAGCCGATACAATCTATGTGATCGGCCTTACGGCCGGAGACGCCGTAAAGGTATACAACGCTTCCGTAAAAGGAAGCCTGCTCGGGAGCGCGACAGCCTCGGCCTCTTCATCGGACGCAACGGTCACGGTCGCCCAGCTCGGCACGCAGTCGGGCTACGTCTACGTATCTGTGACCGGCTCGGGAAAGATCGAGAGCTCAAGGACGGAGGCTGCGTACAGCGCCGAGTCTAAATCGTCAGGTCTCTCCGAGGACAGCGTAATAGTCACAAACAATGTTGGAAAGGCCGATACCGTCTATGTCAAAGATATCAGCGGCGGAGATATCGTCAAGGTATACAACGCAAGCTCCGGAGGCACCCTGCTCGGTTCGAAGAACGCAGCCGCCTCGGCCACGGACGCAACCATTACCATAGCGCAGCTTGGAGCGGCAGGCGGAAGCGTGTATGTTTCGGTAATAAGCAGCGGCAAGTCCGAAAGCGCCAGAGTCCGGGCCTATTATGACGGGGAGCCGGTATCCGGCGAGCTCAGCGCGAATAATATCAGCATCACCAATAATGCCGGGGCTCCGGATACCATCTATGTGTCCGGACTGGTATCAGGCGATACCGTAAAAGTGTACAATGCGCCCAGGGGCGGGACGCTGCTGGGTACGGGAGCCGTGCCCTCCTCCAAGACAAGCGTCACTATACCGATAGCGCAGCTCGGCGCGGGCTCCGGAAGCGTGTATGTGACGGTTACGAAAGCAGACTCGCAGGAAAGCTCCAGGGTAGCGGCGTCATTCGGCCCTGAGGGCGAATCCGCAGCGCCGGGTATCAATAAGATAATAGTCACAAATAACGTCGGAAAGGCCGACACCGTCTATGTAAGCGGCTTGAACGGCAGCGACGTGGTGAATGTCTACAGTTCCGGCACTCAGGGGACTCTGCTCGGAACGGCGGCAGCCGCAGCCGCGGGCACGGATGTTACCGTGACGGTGCCGCAGCTCGGGACAGGCGCCGGAAAAATCTATGTCGCGGTCACCAGCACGGGCAGGACGGAAAGCGGCAGGGTAGAGGTGTCATATAAGGGCGAGAGCTCATCCGATAATGCAAGAAACGAGAATATATCCGTAACCAACAATGCGGGAGCTGCAGATACGGTCTATGTCTCCGGTCTGACGGCGGGGGATGTGATCAGGGTCTATGACTCCGCTCTGGGAGGAACGCTGCTCGGCACGGCAACCGTCGCCAGCACCTCGACCGACGCCACGGTTACGGTACCGCAGCTCGGAACGGGAGCGGGAAGCGTATATGTGACCGTTACAAACTCCAATAAGGCCGAAAGCGGCAGGATAGAGGCCTCCTTCAGTGCGGAAGACTATTCGGCGGCTCCGGCTCCGGACAATATAATCGTGACGAACAACATTCCCGGAACGCCGGATACGATCTATGTGTCGGGGCTGAAAGCAGGCGACCTCGTCAAGGCATACAGCGCAGCCGTGCAGGGTACGCTTCTCGGCAGCGCGACCGTATCGGGCTCGGATACTCATGCCGTTATAAGCATTCCACAGCTGGGGTCCGGGCAGGCGAGCGTATACATAACGGTGACAAGCCCCAACAGGCTTGAGAGCTCCAGGAAGGAAGCCGCTTACAGCGCCGAAGGCAGAACCGCGGATCCGCTGCCGGAGAATATCACGGTAACCAACAATGCCGGGGCGGCGGACACCGTGTATGTATCAGGACTTACCGCAAACGATGTTGTCAGGGTATACGACGCCTCGAGGGGCGGAAACCAGCTCGGCACGGCAGCGGTCACGACCTTCAGCTCCGACGTTACGGTAAGCATTACCCAGCTCGGCAGCGTTTCCGGCAGCGTATATGTGACGGTGACCGGGACAAACAAATCGGAAAGCGGCAGGATAAAAGCAGATTATACGGCGGAGCCCTCATCCCCGGATCCCTCCGCCGGCGACATAACCATAATAAATAACGCGGGAGCCCCAGATACGATAAGGATGACCGGCCTTACCGCAGGCGATGTGGTGAAGGTATATGATTCGTCCAGGGGCGGCAACCAGATTGGCACGGCGACTGTTGCGTCCGATGCGACGTCCGTTTCCATAACGGTAGCACAGCTGGGCGGCGCGGCAGGCAGCGTATATGTGACCGTCACAAGCACGAACAAGCTCGAGAGCGCCAGGAAAAAGGCGGATTACCTTGCGGAGGGCATTTCGGCCTCGCCTGCTCCGGCAGATATAGCAATCAATAACAATTCGGGAGTGCCCGATATAGTGAAGGTCTACGGATTGGCCTCCGGAGCTGCGGTAAAGGTATATGACGCGGCTAAAGGCGGAAACCTTCTCGGGACGGCGACGGCCTCCGCATATGCCTCCGAAGCCGAGGTCACCGTACAGCAGCTCGGCACGATCGCCGGCAGCGTGTTTGTGACGGTGACGGAGCCCAGCAAATCGGAGAGCGGCAGGACAGAGGCGCCTTACAAAGCCGAGCCCTCGTCGTCCGGCATAGGTGAAGGCAGCATTACCGTGGTGAATAATGCGGGACTTCCCGATATGGTATACGTAACCGGGCTTACAACAGGCGATATTATAAAGGTATACGATACCGAAATGGGCGGCAAGCAGCTCGGAAGCGCGGCGGTATCCTCCTCCGGTATGGACGCCTCAGTGGAAATTGCACAGCTTGGCGGCTCAGCCGGAAGCGTATATGTATCCGTCACCAGTGCAAACAAGGCGGAGAGCGGCAGGACCAAAGCGGGTTATGCGGCTGAGGCAAAAACGGCTGCTCCCGGGGCCTCAAACATAACCGTGCTGAACAACGCGGGAATAGCCAGCTCGGTGGAAGTGCGCGGCTTGAAGGACTATGACGTGGTAAGGATCTACAATGCCGTAACCGGCGGGACGCAGCTGGGGATCGGCACGGTCGAGGTCTACAGGACGGAGCTGACGATTTCCGTTTCGCAGCTCGATTCACAGGGCGGACACATTTATGTGACGGCAACCGGCAAGGGTGAGCTCGAAAGCAACCGGACCGAAGTCATCTACTCGGCCAAGTCCGCTACAAAGGCTCCCGACGCTTCCAGCATTACGGTTGAGAACAATGCGGGCATAGCCGATGCCATAAGGGTGACGGGCCTTGACGGAGGCACCGTTGTAAAGGTATATGACACCGCCTCCGGCAGTATTGCGATGGGTACGGCAACGGCGCCTTCCGGGAGCATGGAAGCGACCGTAACAATAACACAGCTCGGTACGGCCGGCGGCAGCGTATACGTTTCGCTCACCGCTCCGGGCAAGACTGAGAGCTCCAGGACGAAGGCCGATTATGTATCGGAAACCGTGTCGGAAGCTCCGTCGGCGGGGAACATCACCGTAGTAAACAATTCCGGCACCGCCGACACCATCACGATCACGGGCCTTTCGGCAAACGACACGGTGAGGGTTTACACCTCGGCTGCGGGAGGGACAAGGCTTTCCACCTCGATAGCCTCGTCGGATTCCTTCTCGACAATCCTGACCTACTCACAATTGGGAACGGGAGCCGGAAGCGTCTATATATCGGTAATCAGCGTTGGAAAGACGGAAAGCGTCAGGATAAAGGTGGATTACGCTGCGGAATCCTCAGCGCCCTCTCCTTCCAATATCTCAATCGTAAATAACGCCGGCGTCGCCGATACGATAACCGTATCCGGCCTGGCTGAAAACGATACGGTCAGGGTTTACGACGCAGCTTCGGCTGGCAATCTCCTGGGTACCGCATTCATCACCCCCGGGAATACGAGGGGGATCGTTTCGGTGGCACAGCTGACCGTCAACGCCGGAAACGTATACGTATCCGTGACGAACTTCGGCAAAGCCGAAAGCAGCAGGACAAAAGCCGCCTATATCGCGGAGCAGAGCACTACGGCTCCTTATCTGGGCAATGTATATGTCGTCAATAACTCGGGCCTGGATGATACCGTCACCGTGACCGACCTGGTTCCGGGGGACGTGGTCAAGGTATACGACGCGCCGGCCGGCGGAAATCTCCTCGGCTATGCGTCGGTAGCCGCAAACAGCACCCAGGCGGTGGTGTCCGTCGAACAGCTCGGGACAGGCTCAGGAAACGTGTATGTCTCGCTGACGACGAGGGGTAAGGCCGAAAGCGGAAGGACGGAAGTCCGTTATGTGTCGGAGGGCACTTCGACAACTCCTTACCAGGGCAGCATATATATCGTCAACAATGTGGGCATAGCAGACACGGTACTGGTAACGGGCCTGGAATACGGCGATATAATAAAGGTATACAGCGCATCCGCTGGCGGAAGCCTTCTCGGATATGCCTCGGTGCCCTCGGGCAGCGCTCAGGCCACGGTGTCGATCGCACAGTTGGGCACCGGAGCAGGCAGCGTATATATAGCCCTGACGGAGACTGGAAAGATTGAAAGCGCCAGGACCAGGGTTGACTATGTTTCCGAGCAGACGACCAACATGCCCTACGAGGGGAACGTAAAAGTAGTGAACAATAACGGAAGCAATGATACGATAACTGTGACAGGGCTCGCTGCCGGGGATCTGGTAAAAGTATACAATGCCTCAGCGGGCGGAAGCCTTCTCGGGAACGCGGTAGTTGCCGCAGGCGCCACTCAGGCGGCTATAACCGTGTCCCAGCTGGGGACAGCCTCGGGCAGCATATATATCTCCGTAACCAACACAGGCAAAACCGAAAGCGCCAGGACCAAAGTGGACTACACCTCCGAGGCCGGCTAAACGGCGTCAAGGCCGAAACCGGGACAATTAAGCAACTAAGGGGACTGCCTCAACATCATTCATTTGATTAAAAGGCAGTTCCTTTTTCTTTGTACAGTGTAAAGGTGCTATGCAAAAACTAATAGTAATAAAGCCTTGACAATAGTATATACCGAAATATATACTAAAAATGAGGTGATTTGAAATGGAAACCGCAAAATTATTTGTCAACGGCCAGAGCCAGGCTGTCCGACTGCCGAAGGAATACCGTTTTTCAGGCAGCGAGGTATATATTCAAAAAGTGGGTGACGCTGTTATGTTATTTCCAAAGGATCGTGCATGGGAAACCTTTCTTAACGGTCTTAACAGCTTTACCGATGATTTCTTTGCAAACGGACGTAATCAGGGTGTTCAAGCGCCGAGGGAGACGTTATGAAATACATGCTGGATACAAATATTTGTGTGTATCTCATAAAGAAAAAACCGGAAAAGGTGCTCATTAATCTCCATTCGAGCATGGACGACGGCATTGCCATTTCTGCAATTACCCTTGCAGAACTTATACATGGCATAGAAGCAAGCGCATACCCGGAAAAAAACGCACTTGCACTGAATCAATTTCTATCCATTGTGGACATCTTGCCATTCGATGACGAAGCGGCTGCGGAATACGGGAAAATTTGCGCAGCGTTGCGGCGGCAAGGAACTCCGATTGGAGTTATGGATATGCTGATTGCAGCGCATGCAAAGGCTAAAGGACTTACCATCGTCACGAATAATGTCCGTGAATTTGAGAGAGTTGAGGGCATTGTGCTCGAAAACTGGGTTAGTGCATAAAAGTCTGTCTGAATGGCTTAGCTGATCATCAGGATGAAAGCCCAAGCGTTGAACAGCCCGAGCAGCAGGATAAGCAGAAGGCAGAGCAGCCTGCAGTAATGGGAGGACACATCGTACGCCATAAGAAGGTTTCAGGAAAACGACAATTTCTGTGCGCAGCGTATTAAAAGCAAAGGTTTGCTGTAACCAGAGTTGTATATTTATTCACTTCTATTCAAAAACTCAACTAAATACATATGATTAATATGCTATTTTATATTGACAATGACTATTGTCAGGAATATAATACATCTAAGATGAAAACATACTAAACATATATAATTACTATACATGTTCGGGATTGATTGGAGGGTCTAAAATGGCGGGCATATCATCGAAGCTTACGGAGCTTATCGGCAACACGCCGCTCCTGGAATTGACGGATTACAACAGGGAGCAGGGCGTGAGGGGACGTCTCGTGGCCAAGCTCGAATACTTTAACCCACTTGGAAGCGTTAAGGACAGGATCGCCCTGGCAATGATCGAAGACGCCGAAAAGCTCGGCCTTATAAATAAAGATACCATCATCATTGAACCGACGAGCGGGAATACCGGCATAGGGCTTGCCTTTGTGGCGGCCTCAAAGGGCTACCGCCTTATACTTACGATGCCCGAGACCATGAGCCTGGAGCGGCGCAGTCTTTTAAAGGCGCTGAATGCGGAGCTGGTGCTGACCCCCGGAAAGGACGGAATGAAGGGGGCCGTACGCAAAGCGGAGGAGCTGTCGTCGCAGATCAAAAACTCCTTCCTCCCGCAGCAGTTCAACAATCCGGCCAACCCCAAAATACATAAGGAAACCACCGCCGAGGAAATATGGCGTGACACGGAGGGCAAGGTCGCGGCTTTTGTCGCCGGCGTGGGCACGGGCGGCACGATTACCGGCGTGGGCGAGCTCCTGAAGGAGAGAAACCCCGATATCAGGATTATTGCGGTAGAACCGTACGATTCCGCCGTCCTTTCCGGGTCGGCGCCCGGCCCGCACAAGATCCAGGGCATAGGCGCGGGCTTTGTCCCCGCGGTGCTCAACACCGGGATTATCGACGAGATATACAGAATAAGGACTGAGGATGCATATGAGACGGCGCAGGCGCTGGCGAAAACCGAGGGGCTTCTCGTCGGTATTTCGTCAGGCGCAGCGGCGTTCGCCGGCACACAGATTGCCAGAAGGCCTGAGTTTGAAGGGAAAATCGTAGTGGTCCTGCTTCCGGATACAGGGGAGCGGTATCTCTCCACACCATTGTTTGACAGCCTGGAGAGGTAACCGGCTGGGAAAGGAAGCGGAGTTATGGCATGCTTTGAGACTAAAATAGACAAACGTTTTGACAAAATATCAAGCCTGCACCCCTGCTTCAGCGGCGAGGCCAACGCGAACAGGGGCAGGGTGCATCTACCGGTAAGTCCCGCCTGCAATATACAGTGCAGATTTTGCAAACGAAGCTTCAATAAATTTGAGAACCGTCCCGGAGTGACAGGAGAGCTGCTTTCCCCTCAAAAAGCTTCGCAGCTTGTCGATAAGGCTCTGGAGCTATGTCCGGAGATAACCGTGGCGGGAATTGCGGGACCGGGCGATACGCTGGCGACCCCCCACGCCCTGGAGGCCTTCAGGCTCATCAGCCGGAGCCATCCCCGGCTGATCAACTGCCTAAGCACCAACGGGCTTTTGCTGGAACGCTATGCCCAGGATATCTGGGATGCGGGGGTCAAAACCGTGACGGTAACGGTAAACGCCGTTGACCCTGAGGTGCTGCAGAATATATGCTCGCGTATTTTCCTTGACGGCAGGAGCTATGAGGGGCTGGAGGCCGCGAGGCTGCTGATCGGGGCGCAAAAGCGGGGAATACGGAAAATGGCGGAGCTTGGCGCTGTGATCAAAATAAATATCGTCCTCATACCCGGAATCAACGACTTGCACATATCTGAAATCGCCCGGACCGTTCGGGAGCTCGGCGCGGCGATCATCAACATCATTCCTCTAATCCCGCAGCATGAGCTGGCGGAGGCTGCGCCTCCGACCTGTTTCGAACTGAATGAGGCAAGGGAAGCCGCGGAAGAATTCCTGCCTGTCTTCAGGCATTGTCAGCATTGCCGTGCAGATGCCTGCGGCATACCGGGAGGGAAAGATTTATCCGGGCTTCTTTATGAATACGGAGACATTGAACAGACTTTCTCACACGGCTGAAATATAGCAAGGATCACTATATCGGACTGATGATACATATCAGATGGGGAG
>JAEZJL010000310.1 GCA_023415815.1 Bacillota bacterium
ATCCAGGCCCAGCCTCCGGGACTCCTCCGATTCGCCGTGATGCTTTCCGGTCAGGGCCTTCAGGCATTCCGCAAGTCCTATGAAGCCCATGGACAGGGTCCCGTGCTTCAGCACCTCCCTTATTTCATCCTCCCAGCCAAGGCGGTCGGAATCCAGCCATATTCCCTGTCCCATGAGGAAGGGAAAGTTTTTGACCTTTTTTCGCGCCTGGATTTCAAACCTTTCCAGTAATTGGTCTATGACCAGGTCGATTTTCTCGTTGAGCTCATTAAAAAATTGCTCAATATTCCTGTCGCTGCGCAGGGCGATCCTCGGCAGATTTATGGTCGTGAAGCTCAGGTTTCCCCTGCCGTTGATGATCTCCCTGGAAGGGTCGTATACGTTACCGATCACCCTTGTCCGGCAGCCCATATAGGCAATTTCGGTCTCGGGCCTTCCGGGCTTGTAATACTTGAGGTTGAACGGCGCGTCAATAAATGAAAAATTGGGGAAAAGCCTTTTTGCGCTCACCCTGCAGGCAAGCTTGAAAAGGTCGTAGTTCGGATCGGAGGGATTATAGTTTACGTCCTCCTTAACCTTGAAAATATGTATGGGGAATATGGGGGTCTCTCCGTTGCCCAGGCCGGCTTCCGTCGCCAACAGCACGTTCCTGATCACCATCCTGCCCTCGGGGGAGGTGTCCATGCCGTAATTTATGGAGCTGAAGGGTATCTGCGCTCCCGCGCGGCTGTGCATGGTATTCAGGTTATGTACGAAAGCCTCCATCGCCTGGTACGTACTGCGCTCGGTTTCAATTCCGGCCTTCTTCCGCGCAAACTCCTGGGCCTTCAAAATATCGGCCTCATCCCCGACAATGCCGTTCAAATATCCGGCTTCTATCCGGCAGTATTCATCCATTCCGCCCAGTGACGGAAATACGCCGTGCTTTTCCTGTATATCTTTAAAAATATTCTTTGCGCGGGCTTCAATGTCGCCGTCCTCCGACAGCCACTCCAGCAGCTTTATCAGGTTTTGCCTGTAGAGCTTGGCAAAGGTTTTGGCTACTCCGGGAGCCATCCCGTAGTCAAAATTGGGGATGCTCTGTCCGCCGTGCTGGTCGTTCTGGTTTGACTGGATGGCGATGCAAGCAAGCGCGGAATAGCTGTGGATATCGTTCGGCTCCCTGAGGTATCCGTGCCCGGTACTGAAGCCCCCTTTGAAGAGATTCTGTATATCTATCTGGCAGCAGGTGGTGGTAAGCGTGAGAAAATCCAGGTCGTGAATGTGGATATCCCCTTCCCTGTGAGCCTTTGCATGCTCCGGCTTCAATATGAACATCTCATAAAACTGCTTCGAGCCCTCCGAGCCGTACCGGAGCATGGTGCCCATCGCCGTATCGCCGTCGATGTTGGCGTTTTCACGCTTCAGATCGTTGTCCCTGGCCTCCTTGAAGGTCAGCTCTTCAAAAACCTTCATCAGCCGGGTGTTCATCTCCCTGATCCGCGTCCGCTCGGCGCGGTACAGTATATACTCCTTGGCAGTCCTGACATAACCGGCTTCAATAAGTACTGTTTCAACGATATCCTGTATTTCCTCCACACCGGGGACCCTTTTTCCCTTGCTGCTCTCCAGCTCCTCGACCACCTTTTCGGCCAGGGCCAGGGCGGCGGCATAATCCTCTTCTCCTGCCGCTCTGGTCGCCTTGAATATGGCGTTAGTGATCTTCTCGAAATTGAAGTGTACTTCTCTCCCGTCGCGCTTTTTAATTTTGGTTATCACTTTAACATTCCACTTCCTTTGTCTGGTATTGAATTTTTCATTTGTACTCAAATAAACAAAGCCCTCCGAAGAAGCAGCTGGAGGACATTGTGAATCTGACACCCGTTAAGCGTCCGCCACCCCCTATCGCTCGTAGAGAATAGTGCATACAATACAGGCAGGTCTTCTGACTCTGGTTCACCGGCATTTCATTCCTTCCCGGAGCTCCTCCAGTGGATTATTTGAAACGCCTCCCCAACACAGCGGCGGGACCGTGCAGGGCTTTCACCTGCTTCCCTTTTAAGCCGTACCTTCGTACAAGCACCTGAATACTACAATATTTAGTTTACTGATATATTATCATACACTATATATAGAGTCAACTTCCTATTTGGGCGGATATCAGGCATAGTTATCCAATTTTCCGGTATTTTTTTCATTCTAGCGGCAATAATGTCTGTAAAACAATCCTGTGTTATAATAAAATAATGTGGTATATATATTTTGATAAATCCAATCATTCTACGGAGGTGTTTTATGAAAAGCTTAAAGGGCACAAAAACCGCTGAAAACTTATTAAAGGCTTTTGCCGGGGAATCCCAGGCCCGCACCCGGTACACGTTTTATTCGTCGGTAGCTGACAAGGAAGGCTTCAAGCAGATTAAAAACATATTTATCGAGACGGCCGACAACGAAAAGGAGCATGCGAAGAGATTCTACAAGTTCCTCCTGGAAGGCTTGCAGGACGAGCTTCCGACTGCAATAGAGATAAATGCCGCCTATCCCGTCGCCCAGGGCACCACGCTGGACAATCTGAAGGCTGCCGCATGCGGTGAAAACGAAGAGTGGTCCGAGCTTTATCCCGCATTTGCCGAGGTAGCGGAAAAGGAAGGCTTCCCTGAGGTAGCTGCCGCCTTTAAAATGATCGCCACAGTGGAAAAAAGGCATGAGGCAAGGTACTCAAAGCTTGCCCAGAACATTCAGGACAATAAGGTCTTCAAAAAGGAAGAAAAGATTCTGTGGAAATGCAGCAACTGCGGATATATCCACGAGGGCGGCTCAGCCCCGGACAAATGTCCCGCCTGCCTGCACCCCCAGGCCTATTTCGAGGTGTTCGTCGAAGCCTATTAAAACAGCTTTGAAAGCGGCTTTTTAACAACCTGTCATACGCCGGCCATCCGGAAGCTTTTTCTCCGGATGACCGGTTTTATTATTCAGGCGGAATTTATGCATATGCCATATTTTTATACGAGCTCCACTCCCTTCTTCAATTTTCGGGGCCCTTCATTTTCTTATCCACCTTGACTCATATCCGTAACACATTGATTTTGTTTCACATATGTTAGTGTTGGGAAAAATTTTTACTCCCCGCTGATATTGAATAAATAATGTATCAACATAATTGCTTGCAGGAGGTATTTATCATGGATAAGAAATTTATTCCGCTCAATCTGCTTCCCCTGGGAAAAAGGGCGAAGGTAAGGGCCCTTACCTCGGACGGGTCCATCCGGAGGAGAATGCTTGACATGGGCCTGATCTCCAACACCGAGGTGGAAGCGCTGCAGAAAAGCCCCTCGGGTGACCCTGTCGCATACCTTATCCGCGGCGCCGTCATTGCGCTGCGCTCCGAAGAAGCTTCGAAAATACTGGTAGACACCTTTCAATAATTTTAGTAATACAAGGAGGATTTAATAATGGGACTTTCATGCCACTCGACAGGAGTGGGCGTATTTGAGAGCGAGCTCGGGATCGAGCGCGCCGGCCCCGAAGACAGGGTCGTCACGCTTGCCGGGAATCCCAACGTGGGCAAAAGCACCGTATTCAACAGTCTGACGGGCCTGAACCAGCACACGGGCAACTGGCCGGGCAAGACGGTCACCAACGCCCAGGGAAGGTACAGGCACAGGGACAGGAGCTTTATTATGGTCGACCTTCCCGGTACATACTCGCTCATGGCAAATTCCCTGGAGGAGGAGGTCGCCAGAGATTTCATCTGCTTCGGAAATCCCGACGCCACGGTCGTCGTGACCGATGCGACCTGCCTGGAGAGGAACCTGAACCTGGTAATCCAGACGCTTGAGATTACCTCCGACGTCGTTGTCTGCGTAAATCTTCTGGATGAAGCGAAGAGGAAAAAAATCAGGCTCGACCTCAAGGAGCTGTCAAAGCAGCTCGGCGTTCCTGTGATCGGCACGAGCGCGAGAAACGGCGGCGGCCTGGAGGAACTGATGGACGCCGTTCATGAGGTCGCCGAAAAAAAAATAACGCCATCTCCCTTGAAAATCAGCTATGACGACACGATCGAGCAGGCGGTCGGCATACTGGAGCCGGTTGTAAAAGCGCTTCTCGACGGCAGACTGAACGCCAGATGGACCGCCTTAAAGCTCCTGGACGGAGACAGTACCCTGCTTGACGCCCTTAAGAAATATCTCGGCTTTGACGCAGCGGAAAATGAAGAACTCGCGATGCGGCTGAAGGAAGCCGGTGAAATGCTTGATAGGTCCGGTATCGACCACGACCTGTTCAGGGACAAAGTGG
>JAEZJL010000102.1 GCA_023415815.1 Bacillota bacterium
GTTTAGGGTCGGAGAACTCCCCCTTGACGATGGGGTCCTGATCCCCCGCGGCCCCGCCGGACCACAGCGCCGTTGCAGTCCTGCCGTATTTTTCCTCGATGAACCGCAGCGCCGCTCCGGGGATATCCCCCGATATGCCTATTTCGTCGCTGCACCACGCGAGCATATTCCCGTAAATCGCGTAGTTGAGCCAGAAGGCGAGCGGAGTGCCGTCCATGCGGTCAAACCGCATTACATGGAGGGCTTTGTCGCTGAGGCCCTCAAAATCCGCTCCTATGCCCCATCCATCCGGATACTCCACATCCCGGAAAACGTTTATATAGCTTTTGCCGGCGCCCGCTCCGAAGAGCACGGGCTCCATACTATTGCCGGCCGCTTTGACCGCCTCCAGGCAGGCGTCCGCGCACGAATCAAAGAATTTTTCCGTCCTGCGCCGCACATCCCCGCCGCAGTGGCCTGTATCAAAGGTGTCTATATCCTGCCGCGGGGCCCCATGGTTGTACGAGTCGGCCAGCAGGATATATGCGCTTTCGGTGTGCAGCTCGCAGGCTATCCTTTTTTTCAAATCCGCCGTATGCGGGACGTCGAAAAGGTCGAAGCACACATAGACAAACGTATGCTTACCGTTATTGAGCACCAGGGCGCGCACATAGATATCGTCATGTACCCAGGTATACCGCAGCCCTGATTTCTGAGGAAAAGGAAACAGCTCCTTTTCCGGGGTGATACGGACCCTGGCCGCGCCGGCATATAACCTGCCCATACCTTATTCCTCCTTTTAGCCCTTTACTGATCCCAGCAGTATGCCTTTGGTGAAGTATTTTTGCAGGAACGGGTAGATGCAGAGTATGGGGACGGTCGCCACCACAATGGTACACATGCGTACCGTAACCGGCGGGACAAAGTTCGTGCCGCCCATCGCATCCCCGACCTCGGTAGCGCTTGTTATGATCTGGCGCAGTATCAGCTGGATCGGCCATTTCTCCGAGTCCGTAAGGTAGAGCACCGAGCTGAACCAGGCATTCCAGTGTTCCACGCCGAACAGTACCGCAAAGGTCGCAAGCAGGGGCTTGGATATCGGCAGTATGATGCGGAACAGGATGCTGAGGTCATTGTAGCCCGCTAGCCTTGCGGATTCCTCCAGCTCAACCGGCAGCTCCTGAAAATAGCTTTTAAAGAGCATGAGGTTGAACGAGCTGATGGCGGTAGGAAGTATGAGCGCCCAGTAGGAATTGAGCAGGCCCAGTTTCTGTACGACGATATAGTTCGGTATCATTCCTCCGTTAAACATTATGGTAAAGATGATAAGCACGATCATAACCTTTCTGCCCTTCAGCCCCCTGTGCGCCAGCGGGTAAGCCGTCAGGGAGGACAGAAGCAGGTTGAGCGAGGTACCCGCGAGCGTAATGCCGACTGAAACAAGCATACCCCTAATCACCACGTTGGTCGAAAAAACATAGGCGTATGCCTCCAGGGAAAACGCGGTCGGAAAGAGGATAAAGTCGTTCTTTACCAGGAGCTCTATCGGCGTGAAGGAAGAGGTGATTACATTAATAAACGGCAGAACCATGATCAACCCTATAAAGCCCAGAAAGACATAGTTCACAATGTTAAAAGCCTTGCTTGAAATCCCGTATTTGATCCTTGTTTTATCTCCGGCCATTGAATAGGATCCTCCCTTCATTAATAGATGCCCTCTTCTCCCAATTTCTTGGCTATGGCGTTGGCCGACAGGACAAGCACCAGCGCTATCGCCGATTTGAACATTCCCACCGCAGCCGTATAGCTGAATTGCCCGCCGACAATGCCCATCTGGTAAATATAAGTGTCAAACACCTCTCCGACGTTCCGGTTAATCGCGTTTACCATCAGCATGATCTGCTCGAAGCCGGTGTCCAGGAACTGCCCGGTCCTCAATATGAGCAGCGTTACCACCGTGCTTCTGATCGCGGGGAATGTGACGTTCAGCATCTGCTGCCACCTGCCGGCGCCGTCCGCTTGAGCGGCCTCGTACAATACGGGGTCGATGCTGGAGATTGCGGCAAGAAAAATAATCGTCCCCCAGCCGCTCTCCTTCCATAAAAGCTGCAGCAGGATCATTGGCCTGAATGCGCCGGCCGACAGCAAAGGATTTATTGTTTCCTTTCCCATAGAGACCAGAAGGTTATTTACGATCCCACCCTCGACCGTAAAGAAAGTATAGGTCAGCGCCGCGACGACAACCCAGGATACCAGATGCGGAATATAAATAACGGTTTGGATCAGGTTTTTGTAAAATTTGTTTCTGAATTCATTGAGCAGAAGGGATATGATTATGGGGATGGGAAAGAACAGCAGGATATTCATAACTCCCAGGATAAGAGTATTCCTGAACAGTATCCAGAACGACGGGTCGCTGAAAAAGCGTTTGAAATGATCGAGTCCTACCCATGGGCTTCTGGTAAAGCCCAAAAACGGCTGGTAGTTTTCAAAAGCGGATAAAAGGCCTGCCATCGGGCCGAACCGGAAACAAACGTAATATATGACGCCCGGTATCAGCATGATATATAGCCATCGGTCCTTTTTCAGTACCGACAGGGCCTTGAGCGCATACGGACGTTTCCTGTAATGCATCTGCCTGGTTTGTGCTGTCGCATTCATTATTTTCTTCCACTCCAGTCTTGTGTTCGATTCTCTTGTTTTATTTGCTTTACGGCGATTTGCAACTGCCTGCCCGATAGCCGTCCCCATTCCTTCCTGCGTATTTCCTTCAGCCGGCCTCCCGCGGGTTTTAACTGACAGTCCCGGCCCTTCCGGATTTACGAGCAAATCGTAACACACATAAAAGTCGCATACTATAATCATTTTTGTGTATCTTGAAAAGCCCTGTGATTTTATTCAGCATTTTGTAATCGCATATATGTGTAAATAGCTCCGGAGAAGGCTTTGAGGCCGTTTTACAGAGTATTTCAGATGCAGATTTTTCCTGCGGGGCGGGTTCTTTAATTCGTATATTCGTATAAATTGCGTCGGGTGAATGATCGGATTTTTTTTTGAAGGGTTGGAATAATCTTTTTTGACTCGCTTGCAAATATGATTATATAGGAGGCATGTGCTTGTCCGCTCAAAAATGCCCTTGTTCCCTGCCGGACCGATGCGCATGCGGAATAATAAAAGGCTCAGGATATCGAATCCCCTCGCCTTTTGCAATCTCTGGCGTTCCGCCGAATTGCCCAAATAAAAAACCGGCCTGAAGCTTCTCAGGTCGGCGGCTGTTTATTATCTCAGCATTCGGGCTTTTTTCCCGAAAGATATTCATCGATGGCCTTTGCGGCCTTCTTGCCCGCGCCCATGGCCAGAATGACGGTGGCTGCGCCCGTTACGGCGTCCCCGCCTGCGTATACGGCTTCCTTGCTGGTCGCTCCCGTCTCCTCCTCCACGATTATTCCACCCCACTTCTGAGTTTCCAGTCCCGGCGTGGTGGATTTAATCAGCGGGTTCGGCGACTGGCCTATGGCTATTACAACCGTTTCGACGTCGATGACATGCTCCGAGCCGGATTTGACGACCGGCCTTCTCCTGCCAGAGGCGTCGGGCTCGCCGAGCTCCATTTCGGCACATTCCATTCCCTTCACCCACCCGTCGTCGGTCCCGAGGATCCTTGTGGGGTTCGTAAGCAGCTTGAAAATGATGCCCTCTTCCTTCGCATGGTGCACTTCCTCAAGTCTTGCGGGCATTTCAGCCTCGGAGCGCCTGTAGACGATATAGACCTTTTCGGCCCCGAGCCTCTTGGCGCATCTCGCGGCGTCCATGGCCACGTTTCCGCCGCCCACCACGGCAACGCTCCTGCCCACCCTTACGGGCGTATCGCAGTCGGGATACCTGTATGCCTTCATGAGGTTTATCCTGGTCAGGAATTCATTTGCGGAGTACACGCCGTTCAGGTTTTCCCCGGGTATGTTCATGAAGCTGGGAAGCCCGGCGCCCGAGCCGATAAAAATCGCCTCGTAGCCCTCTTCCTTCAACTCGTCCAGGGAGAATACCTTTCCGATGACCATATTTGTCATGATATCGACGCCCTGCTTCTTAACCGTATCTATTTCCTTCTGCACCAGCGCCTTGGGGAGCCTGAACTCCGGGATGCCGTACATGAGCACGCCTCCGGGCACATGGAAGGCCTCGAACACGGTCACGTCATAGCCGAGCTTTGCGAGGTCGCCCGCACAGGTCAGGCCGGCTGGCCCCGAGCCTATCACCGCGACCTTCCTGTTTTTCTTTTCAACGGTTTCCGGCACGTTTTCCCGGTTCGCCATGAACCAGTCGGCCGCAAACCGCTCAAGTCTTCCTATCCCGACGGACTCGCCCTTTTTAGCCCTTACGCACAGCTGCTCGCACTGGGTCTCCTGGGGACATACCCTGCCGCAGATTGCCGGAAGGCTGTTCGTCTCCCTTATTTTCCCGTACGCCTCCTCGTATTTCCCTTCGGCTATCAGCTTTATGAACTCGGGAATCTGCACGTTGACAGGACAGCCTGCGACGCACGGCTTATTTTTGCACTGAAGGCACCTCTGCGCTTCCTCCAGCGCCATTTCTTCGGTATAGCCGAGAGCAACCTCCAGAAAGTTCTTATTTCTTATATCGGGAGCCTGCTCCGGCATTTTCATTTTATTCAAAGACATATTAGGCATTGATGACCCCTCCCAGCTTGCACAGATGATCCTCGTCGGATTTTTTTTCTTCCTTTTTATACATCATCTGTCTTCTCATCGCTTCGTCGAAATCCACCTCGTGCCCGTCAAAATCGGGACCGTCCACGCAGGCAAATTTTGTTTTGCCGCCCACGGTTACACGGCAGCCGCCGCACATGCCCGTGCCGTCGACCATGACGGGGTTCATGCTGACAAGCGTCTTTATGCCGTACTGCTTTGTGAGAAGCGATATCATTTTCATCATGATCAGCGGACCGATGGCAATGACCAGGTCGTATTGGTTCCCTTCCTCGATGAGCTTTTTCAGCATGTCCGTGACGAAGCCCTTGTTGCCGTTGGAGCCGTCGTCGGTGGCTACGATGAGGCGCGAGCTCGCAGCCCTCATTTCATCCTCGAGTATAATCAGGTCCTTGTTCCGGAAGCCCACGATGGCATCCACCTCAACGCCCATATTGTGGAGCTTCTTGGCCTGCGGATACGCTATTGCCGTCCCGAGTCCTCCGCCGATCACCGCCGCCTTTTTATATCCGTCAAGATGGGTTGCCACACCAAGCGGTCCTACGAAATCCAGTATGCAGTCGCCCACGTTCAAGCTGCCGAGAACCCTGGTGGATTTGCCGACCTCCTGAAAAATTATCGTCACCGTGCCTTTTTCACGGTCATAGTCCGCAATGGTCAGGGGAACCCTTTCCCCCTCGTCGTTTACCCTGAGTATGATGAACTGACCCGGTTCGGCCTTTTTTGCAATAAAAGGAGCTTCAACCTCCATCAGCTTGACTGCCGGATTCAAAGTTTCCTTTCTTACTATTCTGAACATTTTATTTCCCCCCCCGTTATCCGTATAAAATCCCGTCTGTATATCCCGCCCATTTCAGGGATTTCCGGGATTCATGGCTTTTTGCTTATTATAACAATCTTCATTTTATACATTATAGCTTTTCAAGTCAACACGTATAATGACCCAAAACCACTTCCAAAAATACCGAAAAATACTCCGCCCAAAAAATACTTGACATTTCCGGGCTGTTCAACTAATATAAATATATCCACGGAAGCGTTTCCACGCACAGGAAGCGTTTTATATTTTAAATGTATTGGAAACGTTTCCAGTGAATTTCTCCGTAACGGTGAAAAAAGGCCTTTTATTTTTGCGCAAAAGTGGAATCGTTTCCAAGGCATAAAAACCGGAGGTGGTGTCCAGGCATCGAATACGGCAATCTTATCTGCTTACACTATAATATCTAAAAATTATTTATTTGGAGGGGTAATCATGAAAAAATTCTGCTCTATTCTTCTTTCTGTCCTCCTACTGACTGCTTTTTTGACCAGCTGCACACCGCCTCCGGCCGAAAACTCAGCCGAAGCTCCCGCCGCAACGTCACCCGCCGCTTCAACCGCACCGGAAAGCAAGGGCGACAAGGTAACGATTACCTTATTACAGTTTAAGATCGATATTGCCGACCGGGTAATGAAAATGGCGGAGGATTTCAACAACTCACAGTCTGAAATCAATCTCGCCGCAACCGTTGAGGGCGACGAATACAACACGCTGATCAAGTCCCGCTTTGCCGCCGGCAATGCGCCCGATATCTTCTTCACCGCAGGGTATTCGGACATCGTCCGCTGGAAGGATAATACCGTGGATCTCACAAACGAGCCCTGGGCCGACAAGATTTATGATTCGGCCATCAACGGCATCGCTGTCGACGGCAAGGTCTACGGGATGCCCATCGGCTTCGAGGGATACGGCTACATATATAATAAGAAGCTGTTCGAAAAGGGCGGCATCGACAAGATCCCCACCACCGTATCCGAGCTTACCGCCGTGTGTGAGAAGCTCCAGGCTGCCGGAATAAAATCCTTCAGCGAGGCTTATCAGGAGTTTTACACCATAGGCCGTCTCTTCGATACGGCCAACTCCATGCCTCCCAACGCGCGCCAGTTCTGCTTCGACGTCACCGCCAAAAAGGCAAGGCTCGCCGATAATAAATTCCTCAACGGCATGTTCGACATCATCGATCTTGCCGTGAAATACGGCGACGGCGTCGATTCCATCGGACTTGACTATGACACCGAGATAGCCAACTTCTCCGCGGAAAAGAACGCCATGGTATTCCAGGGCATCTGGGCCGAGCCCTCCATCAAGAAGACCAATCCGAACATCGAGCTGGGCATGTTTGCAATCCCGTTCAGCGACAACTCCGGAGAGACGAAGCTTCCCGTTGACGTTCCCGCCTGCTATGCTATAAACTCGGGCTCCAAGAACATCGACGCGTGCAAGACCTTCCTCAACTGGCTGTATGAAAACGGGCAGAAATACCTTGTCGAATCTTTCCTGCTCATCCCCGCCTTTGAGACGATGAACATCACTCCTGAAATGGGACCGCTGGCCCAGACCATCGTCGACAGCGTCAAGGCCGGCACCACCGTTCCCTGGGCTTCCTTCTACCGCCCCGAAGGCGACTTCTACGTCATCCTTCAGGAATATGTGGCCGGTGAAAGGACAAGGGAGCAGGCCATACAAGGCATGCAGGAGCTCTGGGACAAGGGAGCCTGACACCCGGAACGTATAATAACGGAGGGGACGGCCGCGGGCTGTCCCCCTCCTGTAAAAAAAGAGGCGGCATACCGATGCCTCGATATATTACTGATAGGAGGGATTTGAGTGGGGAAAACGAGGTTTAAAAGCGGCCTCGAGTACTTCATTTTTGTATTCCCGATGGTTCTGTTTTTCTTTGTGCTGTTTGTCATTCCCTTTTTCGAGGGGGTTGAATATTCGTTCAAGGAATGGAACGGAGTCAGCACAACCACAAAGTGGGTGGGATTTGAGAATTATATAGGAAGCTTTCAGGACAACGGCTACAGGAAGGCGCTTGTGTTCACCGTGAAGTTTGTTCTTATAAGCGTCGTGGGTTCGAATCTTATCGGGTTTGCACTCGCCTATTCACTGACAAGAGGCATAAAGCTGCAGAATACGCTGAGGACCGCTTTTTTTGTACCGCAGCTCATCGGCGGGCTTGTCGTGGGCTTTGTGTGGCGGTTCATCTTCGGAACGTCCTACAAGCAGCTTGTCACCGCGTTAGGCCTGACCGCGCTGGATATCAATTGGTTCAGCCGGCCGGCTCCCGCTTTCTGGGCGGTTGTCATTACCTTTCTCTGGCAGTTTTCCGGCTATCTCATGATTATATACATCGCCGCGCTCCAGAGCGTGCCGACCGAGCTCATCGAGGCGGCCAAGATAGATGGTACAAAGCCCTCGCAGCTGCTTTATCATGTTGTGCTTCCTCTCATCAGGCATGCATTCACCATCTGCATGTTTATATCCTGCTCCACGGCGTTTAAAATCTTCGATATCAACATGGCCCTTACCGCGGGCGGGCCCTTTGGAAGCACGGCCTCGCTATCCTTCCATATTTACAACCAGGCGTTCACGTATTATAAATACGGACTGGGATCGGCGCAGGCTGTTTTGTTCTTCCTTATCCTTGCGATTGTGACCTCCATCCAGGTCAGTGTTATGAAGAAAAAGGAGGTGGATATGTGAGAACCGCAAAGAAAAGCAGATTTCCGATTGCTTTGCAGATAGCCATGCTGCTTTTGGGCCTGGTCTTCCTTTTCCCCATCTACCTTACCTTTGTCAACTCGCTGAAAACCTACGACCAGGTCATGCTCCATCCCGCGGCTCTGCCGAATCCACCGCAGTTTGTGAACTATGCCACGGTTTGGGTGCAGATTGATTATTTGCGCGCTTTTATAAATACGTTTATAATAACAGTTGGAAGCATAGCAGGCATAATCCTTGTGAGCTCGCTCGGCGCGTATAAGCTCGTCAGGTCGCCGGGAAAGCTCAGCGGCGCGATATTTCTCATTATACTGTCGGCAATGGTCGTTCCCTTTCACGCATTGATGATTCCGCTTGTCAAGGTGGCGAACTTTTTTGGGTTTGTGGACAACACCATCGGCATAATTCTGATCTATGTGGGATTTGGGATACCCTTCGCCGTATTTTTATACCACGGGTTTATCAAGGGCGTGCCCATAGAGCTGGAGGAGGCTGCCGCCATAGACGGCTGCGGCGCTTTCAGGACCTTCTTCGTCATTGTATTCCCGCTGCTGAAAAACATCACATTCACCGTCATGGTGCTGGATGTGCTGTGGATATGGAACGACTTCATGCTTCCGCTGCTGCTTATAACCACGCAGGAAAAGAGAACGCTTACCCTATCCTACTTTTTCTATTTCGGCCAGTATGTAAACCAGTGGCATATGGCGCTCGCGGCGCTTTCCATGTCCATTGTGACGGCCATTATTTTTTATTTGTTCGCGCAAAAATACATTGTACAGGGCATAGCCGACGGAGCGATCAAAGGC
>JAEZJL010000131.1 GCA_023415815.1 Bacillota bacterium
GCCGGGCTATTCTTTCGGCCGTATCGGGGTTTTCCGTGGAACAGGCCGACAGGAGCGATATTGAGAGCAATATGAGGAGTATGTTTCTAATCATTTTCATGCCTGGGCGTCCTCCGGAACGGCCGGGAGGGTTATGACCACTTCCGTGCCTTTATTCAGCTCGCTTATTATATTCAGGCTCCCGTTCATCAGCCTGATAATCTCATCGCAGATGGAAAGGCCTATGCCGTTCCCCGCCTTGCCGCCTCTGCCCTTGTAGAATTTATCGCGCACATACGGAAGCTCCTCCTGCGAAATGCCGCAGCCGTTGTCCGAGACGGTGAATACCGCGGCGCCCTCGCTCAGGGCGGAGCTGAAAACCACCCTTCCGCCCGGTCCCGTAAATTTGAAGGCGTTGTCAAGTATGTTTATAAAGACCTGCTTCAGCCTGTTTTCATCGCTTTTTACAACAGGAAGCCCGGCTTCGAACACTACCTCGAAGCCTATGCCCTCTCTTTCGGCCCTTAGGGAAAGCTGCTTGCAGACCTGGTCGACCACGTCCGTGAGATTGACGCTTTCTTTTTTTATCGTCACCTTGCCCGTCACGAACCTGGAGAAATCCAGCAGCTCCTCAACCATTGCGGTGAGCCTGTCGCTCTCCTTCTCGATGATGAAAAGCCCGTCCTTCAGCATTTCCCTGTCCTCAGGGCTTCCTTCGGCAAGCGTGACGGCCCAGCCCTTTATCGAGGTAAGCGGGGTCCTGAGCTCGTGCGAAATGGAGGATATGAACTCGTTTTTCAGCCTATCCCTGTTCAATATCTCGTCGGCCATGAAATTGAGCGTGTCCGACAGCTTTCCGATCTCGTCGTTGTATGCCTTCCGGCTGTGGACCAAATAATTGCCCGAGGCCATTTTCTCCGCAACCCCGGTCACTTCCTTCAGCGGCCCTACGATGGTGTTGGAAAGGAGAAGGCTTATGATCGCGGAAACCACCACCACCGCTATGCCGATGATGATGAAAACCCTGGATACCTGGCCGACGTCGCTGTCAACCACCCTGAGGGAGGATATGAACCTGAGGACCCCCACGGTTTTGCCCTGCGACACCAGGGGACTCGCCACGGCCATTACCCCGCCGGAATCATAGCCTACCCTGCCGGTCCAGCTGCCCCTTCCGCTTTTCAGGGCCTCTTCGACGTCCGGCATCAGCTCTCCCTCAGGGACAACAACGCCGATGGAATCCATCAGGACCCTGCCGTTTAGATCTATGATCTCAACCTGGGCGTCGGTCTGCTTCCAGAAGGAGTCTACATTGTTCAGGACATTGTCCCGGAGCGTGGCGTCGGAAAAATATTTGTAATAAAGGTCGCAGGAAACCCTGAGCTGGCTGTAGAGGCTGTCCTCCAGGTTATTGTAGTAGTTTCGCCGCACAATATCTATGATGAGCGCCTCAAGTATGAGCACCGTCAGGATTATTATGAATATAAAGCTCAAGGCAATTCGCTTTCTTATCGTAAGAGCCATCAATTACGCCACCTGTAGCCAAACCCCCAAACCGTCTCGATGTACTGCGGTTTTGAAGGATTGTCCTCTATCTTCTCCCTGATCCTTCTTATGTAAACGTCCAGGGTCTTGAGGTCGCCAAAATAATTCTTGCCCCATACCGCATTGAGCAGCTCATTTCTGCTCAACGCCCTGCCTATGTTGCTCATGAACATTTTTAAAACGGAAAACTCGGTAGGCGTGAGTTCTATTTCGTTATCGTCCTTGAAAAATTTCTGCGCGTTGAAATCCATTGTGAGATTCCTGTACTGAATACTGCTGGTGACTGACTTCAGACTGTCCGTCCTTCTGAGGATCGTCCTTATCCTCGCCACCAGCTCCCTGGGATTGAAGGGCTTCACCATATAATCGTCCGCTCCCAGCTCCAGGCCCGTTATCTTGTCGACATCCTGCGCTCTGGCGGTAAGCATGACGATGATCATTTCCGGCATATCCCGCCGGATCTCCCTGCATACGTCGAAGCCGTCCATGCCCGGCAGCATTATATCCAGGACCATCACGGAAGGCCGGCAGGCGGCGGCCAGGTCCAGCGCCTTTTCACCGGTGTCGGCCTCGTAAACCGAAAATCCGCTTCTTTCAAGGTTTATAGTAATAAATCTTCGGATTGAAGCCTCGTCTTCTACAACAAGTACCTTTATATTTTCCTCACTCATACCCGCTCCCCGGATTTTACATGTCGGAGGACATGCTCGTTGTAATAAAAAGCTGTAAAACGGTTTATATTTATTCTACAATATTTGAGAAAAATCCGCCATGGCAATTAATCATAATAAAAGCCCGGGGAAGAATGCTCAGGATATCAGCCTCATGCCGCCCCGCGCTTCCATACATACGTCGCCGGCCGATTTGTATATGGAAATGGCCAGCATACTGTCGTCAGGCTGGTGCTTCAAGTTCTTGAATACCCTTATGAAAACCTCCTGCGCCAGCTCGGAGACCCCCGCCTCCTTGCCGCAGCTGTTCAGGATGATGTTGTAGACCTTTTTGTAATATGACCCGGCAAGCTTCTCAAACGCCTCTGTATCGCCTTTTCTGGCCTGCTCCATCAGTTGTCTTTCGTAATCGCTCATAATCTGTGCCCTCCATGACCAATACTGCCACCACTAATATCATATATACAATATGGTTGGCATAATTTAATAAATGGTTAAAAATTGCACGTAATGAAAAAAGATACCCTGCACCCGCTTCACACCCCATTCCCTTATTGTCCGGATACCGCAGTTTATGATATTATGTTATCGAAAGTCCTGCACATTATTTGTAAGTTTATAAGCTTCACGACTTATTTCATTTTGCAAACTACTATATAAAATTTTCTATAAGCCGATATATAGTAGAGAAGTTAACACATAGAAATATACAAAGGAGAATTATGAACTTCCATACGGATTTGTTAGGCATATCTGAATTTAATGCGTTGAAGGATTTTCTCGACGCCCTGCCTGAAATTGTCTATGAGGTTGACTGCGAAGGTCGTTTTAAATACTGCAATAAAAGCGCGCATAAAATAACGGGCTATTCCGCCGCCGATTTACACGGCGGAATCACAAGCCTTGACCTGGTGGCCTCCGAAGACAGGGAACGCGCGGCCGCAAATATGCGGAAGATACTCAAGGGCGAGGCCGTGCGGGGCTGTGAATATAAGCTGAAAAAGAAAGACGGCGCCTATATCGACGTCATCGTGCATTCCTGCGCCGTGCTGAAGGACGGTGCCATAACAGGCATGCGGGGCATAATAACCGATATCACCGAAAAAAAGCTTGTTGAAAAGCAATATCTCAAAACCATCGGCGAGCTCGACGTCAGCCGCCGGCTTCTGGAGCAGAACCAGGAAAACTACCGGATGCTCTTTGATATGGCAAGGGACATTGTATACACCGTCGATACCGATCTCAAGATACGCTCCGCCAATAAAAGCTTCTACAGCGCGGCGGGCTGCGAGCCGCCGGACATCATAGGCAAAAGTCCGGAGGATGTCCCCGTGCTTGCGCTGGAAGGAAAGCAATGGCAGCAGATAATGGCCGAAATGGTATGCCGTCCCGAAAAGCATGAATTCGAAAACAAGGCCGGGTTGCCGGACGGAAGGAGCCTTTACTATACGGTCTCTCTTTCCCCCATTCTCGACGGGACCGGAAAGCTCGCCGGGATTCTCGGGACAAACCACGACATTACAAAAATAAGGCAGAATGAAGAGTCGATAAGGCACCTGGCCTATTACGACCTGCTCACGGGACTTCCGAACAGACTGATGCTTGAAAAGAGGCTCGACGAGGCTATAAGCTTAAGCGGCAGGGACGGCCGGAGGCTCGCCGTGCTTTTCCTTGACCTGGACAATTTCAAAAAGGTAAACGACACCCTCGGACACCAGACCGGAGACGGTCTGCTGTCCGAGGTCGGAAAAAGGCTCCAGTCCGGCATACGAAAGGACGACGTCATCGCCAGGATAGGCGGAGACGAGTATGTAATCGTCCAGCTCGATGTAAAAAAGGCCAAAAATATAGGAAGGTTCGCGGAAAGAATCATCAAGCTTTTTGATAAGCCATTTATAATCAAGGGCCAAACGATCTACGTATCCCCCAGTATAGGCATTTCCGTCTATCCCGATGACGGAGAGACCGCGGGCGACCTGCTGCAGAATGTCGATACCGCCATGTACCGGGCCAAATACAACGGCAAGAACAATTACCAGTTCTTCAACAGCGTTATGAAAGAAGAGATAACCAGAAAGGT
>JAEZJL010000162.1 GCA_023415815.1 Bacillota bacterium
CTGTTGAGGGAGATAAATGCTACAAGGATTTATCCTCACTTCCGAAGACGCCCGAAGTCATTAACATGGTCGTCTCTCCGAAAAGAGGCAGGCCGGTTCTTGAAGAGGCTGCGAGACTTGGAATTAAATATGTATGGCTCCAGCCGGGGACTTATGACGACGACCTGCTGAAGCTGATTGATGATCTGGGTATCCAGGCCGTCCAGGCCTGTGTTCTTGTTTCGACACGATAATCGGACCTGCTGGAAGCGGATATAGCCGGCTTTATAGGCCGAAGATGTGTAAATATAGCCTGACTGTTGCTTTTAATAGAGTTAACAGTCAGGCTTTATTTTTATGAATGAAAATCGATACCATACAAAGGAAATGAGGCATGTCGGCATTCTTTTATTTTCATAATCCGGATATTCCGATAAGATAGATATGCAATACATATTAAAAAGGATAAAAAGCCTTTCCGGCTTGACTGTTCAGTAAAGTTTACGTAATATTACCTGTAGATAGTTTGATTGTTCCTTTGCTAATATATAGTAGTAGAAACAGGGTACAGCATCAAATAACATGAGCGGCAGTTATGTTAAGGGACAAATATTATGGCGATTAACAGAAACAGTATAACCTATAAATATTTGAACGTGTTTATATTGTTCATAGTAATACCCATTATTATTATGAGCGTTATCATCAACAAGATATATATCAACACCCTGCTGATGAGCTCGTCCGAGAGCATCCTGCAAGCGATGGAGCAGATCGCGCTCGGGGTGGACAACGAGACAAAACGCATATCGCTCCTGGCGTCGACCATTTCAAACGACGACGACTTGATGAAGCTGGTGACGGATTGGAACCGTTCAAACGACCCCAATGCCAGGTTTGACCTTTCAAGCCGGATCGATTCCAAGCTGAACGCGTTGTTCAACTACTCGAATGACGTTGAGTCGGTCATGTTTTTTTTCAAGGGCATGACCCCGTATTATTATAAAAGCGACGCTACCCTGAGCATCGATGAAATCAAGGCGATGCCATGGTATGAGGCGTCCTTGGAGGATAAGGGCAAAACCCATATCCTAGGGTCCCTGAAGAGCTTTACGACAAATTCGCGCTACGAATACGTCATTTCCGTGGCAATAAGCCCTGAAATCCCCGCATACAGGAACGACACGGAGACCATATACATGGCGTTTCATTCGAATATTCTGAACAGCTTCTATTCCGGCATGAAATACAAAAAGGTCGGCGAGCTGCTGCTGCTGGATTCGGACAACAGGATCATGGTGGCTAAAAATGAAAAGCTCCTGGGCAAGGACGTGGAAGAGCTGGGGCTTCAAAAGGACCTGCTCACAGGCAATACGAATGTGGCTGTGAGTATGCTTGACGGGAGCAAGAAGTTCATTACGGCCTACACGATCAGCAAAACCGGTTGGCACATCGTAAACCTGATTGATTACAAGGAGCTTACGTCGGACATCGACCGCATCCTGGTATATGTTATTTTGATTTTTGTGGCGATTACGGCGCTGTTTTTCCTCTTTTCCATCCATTTTTTCAGGAATATCATCATACCCGTCAACCACCTGATACAGAAGATGAAGCAGGTGGAAAAGGGCGATTTCAACACCTATGTGGACATCAAGAGGGACGACGAAATATACCTGCTGGGGAAATCCTTCAACAGGATGGTCCAGGAGATAAAGAACCTCATCAGGGAGCGCGACATCATCGCCGCGGAAAAAAGCAAGGCGGAGATCGAAGTCCTTCAATCCCAGATAAACCCCCATTTTATTTCCAATACGCTGAATTCGATACGGCTCATGGCCATGATTGCCAAGGTCGACAGCGTCAAGAACATGGTCGAGGCTTTTATGAAGCTTCTCCTGGCTTCCTTCTCCAGGACGGGCAAATTAATAAAGGTAGAGGAAGAGCTGGACATACTGAAGAGCTACATTTATATCCTTAAGGTGAGATACGGCGATAAGTTTGATGTCAATATAGAGTGCGAAGAGGAAATCAAGGGCTTGTATATTCTGCGTCTGCTGCTTCAGCCTATACTTGAGAACGCCATATTCCACGGTATAAGCGAGCTGGAAAGCAAGGGCCTGATAACCGTCAGGGGCTGCAGAACAGGCGATGACATAATATTTTCCATAAAGGACAATGGAGTCGGCATGACGCAGGAGCAGATAGACAGGCTTCTCAGCGAAGACAGCCATAATGCCAAGGGCTTCAGCAGCATCGGCATACTCAATGTCGACCGGCGTATAAAGCTGAATTACGGGGCCGGCTACGGCCTGAAAATAGAGAGCGGCTACGGCGAATATACCGAGGTATCCATAAAACTGCCCGTTATTTTGAGCGACAATGAGGAGGTCAAGCATGCATAGGGTCCTTGTGGTTGATGACGAGCCTATTGTGAGGGTGGCGCTGAAAACGCTTGTGAATTGGGAAAGCTGCGGGTATATCTTCGACCTTGAGGCATCCAACGGAAAGCAGGCCCTCGCCCTGATCGACGGCAACCCCGATGTGAAAATACTTGTTACGGACCTTAAGATGCCCGTGATGGACGGCTTCGAGCTTATTTCGGAGGTTAAAAAAAGAGGGCTGGATATGCAGATCGTCGTCCTCAGCGGATATAACGACTACGATCTCGTCAGGCACGCCTTCAAGCTGGGAGCGAACGATTATATATTGAAATCCGAAATGGATCCGGATAATATAGTGAAGCTTCTGGATGACCTGGCAGGGCATTTTGATACGAAAGCTGCGGGCGCTCCGGCGATAAGCGATAACAGCAGAGACATGAAATACGAAAAAGATGAGTTTTTGCTGCAGCTGCTGGAGAAGGGGAAGCCGGAAGAAATCAGGAGCAAGGCCGCCGGGCTGGGGATAAGGCTGTCGGAGCGCAATCTGGCCGTCTGCTTTTTGTGGGTCGACAATTACCAGACCGTTATTGAAAGGTACGGCAACGGAAATCTGAAGCCGATGATAGCCTCCATAAGCAACGGCATCTATCAGGTACTCAACGAAGCCGGCATGGGCGAGGCTGTATCCATATCCCCCCAGGAATACGCCGTATTCCTGTCCTTCGACAGCGTGAGTCTTTCGGGCATAAGGAGCATTCTGTCGGAAGTGCTTGGCAAAATCATGTACGCTTTATCCAATTATTTCAATATTAAGGTTTCGATCGGGGTGAGTGCGGTTAAATCCGGCTTTGACAGCATCGGCGAGTTGTATGGGGAAGCCGAAGCAAATGCAAAGCTCAGATTTGTTCTGGGAAAGGGAAGGATCATTTATCCCGAGGATACCGGAAGCATTCTGAGCAGGGAAAGCGCCGACGAGGGAAGGGTCATAGGGCATGAGGGCGAATTCATATCGGCGCTGGGAGACAACGGCAAGGAACGTGTTTTCTGTGAGCTTGAGAAGCTGCTAGACCGCATCGGGAAAATAAAGTTCGACAAGATCGAAAAGGCGCACGGCTACTATATGGAGCTCCTGTTCGTAATGATAAAATACCTGAACGACATCGGCGAAGACAGCGAGGACATTTTTGGTAAGGAAGTGGATTTTTATTACAAGATCATGCAGTTTGAAACGCTTGAAGAAATAAATATCTGGATAAGAAATATCACCGCGTTTTTGCAGGACCACCTTGAGAACAAAAAGGAGATCAAGGTAAACCGCCTGATTGCAAGGGCCAGGGAGTTTGTCAAGGCAAACTACAACAACGTCACCCTGAAAACGGTCAGCGAATACGTGGGCCTGAGCGAAGGCTATATCAGCAAGATGTTTACGCAGAATCTGGGTATGACCTTCAGCGATTATCTTGCCAATATACGGATCAGCAAGGCAAAGGAGCTTATAGCCGATACCAACCTGAAGGTATACGAGATCTGCTACATGGTCGGATATGAAAGCGTGGAGCACTTCAGCAGGGTTTTTAAAAAAATTACGGGACACAGCCCAAACAGTTTTAAAAATCTCGGCTTCCAAAAAAATTAAAATACATCAAGAAATATAAGAATACATCATTAAAGAATTCTGACAGACAAATATAATAAGAGTATGTTAGCTGACATGGCAATAGGGGAAACTCGCGAGGTCTTTTATTATTGCTGCATAAAAAATAACGGGAGGAATCAATATGACAAGGTCAAAATCAATAAGGTTTTTTTGCGCTTCGCTGGCCATGCTCTTTGTACTGGTTATAGGATTGGCCGGCTGCGGCAGTGAGGCAAGCCCGGCGCCGGGAACAACCCCGGAGGCTTCCGGAAGTACGGCTGCGCCTGCGGATACCAAGGACGCCAAGCCGGTCACGCTGACCTTTGCATCGATGTCCACGGTACAGCAGGGCGTCTTCGACAAGCTCGACCTTATCGGGGCATATAAGAAAATCAAGCCTAACGTGACGATTGAGATAGAGAAATTCAAAGACTCTACGGAATTTGACAACGCACTGAAGATAAGGAAAACGGCCAACGAGCTTCCGGACGTCTTCAATGTAAAGCCTTATGCCCTTTCCATCTACAAGGACGACCTGCTCCCGCTGGACGACCTGGAAGCGGCTAAAAACAACCTGTACGGACAGAATTTCGCGATAGACGGCAAGATCATGGGACTTCCCAGCTCCTCCTTCAATGAGTTTGTTTACTACAGCAAGAGCATTTACAAGGAATACGGGCTTTCCGTCCCGAAGACCTGGTCGCAGTTCGTAGAGAATACCAAGACGATTCAGAAGGGCGGTAAATACATCCCGATTCTCCTTGGACAGAAGGACGACTGGGTCAATTACCCCTGGACCGAGCTCATGGCGCCGGTAATAGCGAACGACGGCTTCCTTTGCAACACGATTGCAACGCAGGACGAGCCTTTTACAAAGGGACAACCCTTTTATACCGGGCTGGAGAGATTCAAGCAGCTTGTTGATATAAAGGCGTTTGGACCCGACCCGCTCGGAGCCGGATACGCACAGGTAAAGACCATGCTGCTCACCAAGCAGGGCGCACAGCTGGCAGCCGGAGCATGGATGCTTCCGGACGTACTGGATCAGGCCAAGCAGTCCAATCTTGATCTGAATGATATCGGAACCTTCTTTATGCCCGCAAGGGAGAATGAAAGCGAGCCCTTCAGGATTCTTACGTATGTCGACGACTTCACGGTAATCCCGAAGAACAACAAAAACGTCGAGGAGAGCAAGGCGTTTATGGAATGGTATTTCGGCAAGGATTGGTACCCCACATACATGAAGGAAATGGGACTTATTTCGACCGTAAAGGA
The DNA here is from genome assembly GCA_023415815.1 of Bacillota bacterium. Lineage (GTDB taxonomy): Bacteria > Bacillota > Clostridia > Acetivibrionales > DTU013 > JAEZJL01. The sequence continues at coordinate 5,275 of JAEZJL010000162.1, forward strand.
TATCAAGGTGGAAATGAACCCTGTCCTCCAGCAGGCATACGACAACCAGACCGACGCGCAGCCCCTGGTCTATGACGGAGGCAACACCGACTACCAGAAGCTGCAGAGCGCCACCCAGTTCAGCGTAAAGAAGATGGGACAGGATCTGGTCGCAGGGAAGGATCTCGACAAGATGATGGCGGATATGAACAAGTACTGGAAGGATGCAAGAGCAAATATGAAGTAGCAGTAGCCGATAGGATTCGGTTAACAGACGGGGCGGTTATTTCAGAATAGCCGCCCCGTTCTGTAAAGTAAGAAAAGAGGGGAACGATCCATGAACTCTTTGACTCGTCAGAGAAAGATATTTATAGCAAGCTTTCTTTTCATACCGGTGCTTCTGCTCGTAATATTTGTCGTTTATCCTACGTTGAATCTGCTCTGGATGAGCTTTACCAGCTGGGATGGAGTATCCGGCATAAAAGAATTCATAGGGCTTGACAATTATATAAAGATGCTTTTAAATTCACCCAATGTGTGGCTTTCGTTGAAAAATAACGGCGTGTACTTCCTTGTACATTTGCTGTTTATTCCCCTGGAATTGATGGTAGCGGTGGTCCTGGACAGTAAAATCAAGGCGTCCGGGTTTTTCAAAACCGTTGTGTTCATGCCCTATATTGTGAACGGGGTTGCCATTGCCTACGCCTTCTCATTTTTCTACAGCCCCTATAACGGCGCCCTGAACGAGATTTTAAAGGCCGTCGGCCTTGGCGCTCTCCAACAGAGCTGGCTTGGCAACGAGCATATCGTCAACTATTCTCTGACGGTGATATCGCTGTGGAAGTTTTGCGGGTTTCATATCGTGCTGTTTCTAGCGGGGCTCCAGACGATCCCCCGGGAGATTGTGGAGGCGTCCGTCGTCGACGGGGCGAATTCGGTGAAAAGGTTCCTGTATATCACGATTCCGAGTATAAAGACGGTTGTGCAGCTAATCCTCTTCCTCAATATAAGAGGATGTCTGCAGGTCTTCGACATCCCCTTCGTAACCACCGGAGGAGGACCGGGGTATGCAAGCAGCACCTTCACGGTATATACGCTTGCCACAGCCTTTACGTTCAATAATTTCGGCATGGCCTCCACGATGGGAGTGACCCTTATGCTCCTTATCATCGTACTGAGCTGGTTACAGAACAGGATATTCGGGCTGTCGCTGGACGAGGACAAGGTCGTGCGGAGGAGAAGGAGGTGAGTGACGGATGCCTGAATACAAAAATAGCGCCGGTATAAGCCCGGCGCGTATAATAAATTATGTTG
>JAEZJL010000268.1 GCA_023415815.1 Bacillota bacterium
TTTCGACGGAGGATGAGACGGCCCGCGCCATAAAGGCAAATGGCAGCTTGATCTGCGGTATAAGCGCCGAGCGTGTGAGGGAGGAACTCACCAGGATACTTGTTTCTAAAAATCCCATGAAGTTCGCGCTGCTCAGGGAAACCGGCCTTTTAGGGCATATCATGCCCGAATTTGAGCGCTGCTTTGACACTCCCCAGAATCATCCCTACCACATATACGACGTCGCCATCCATTCGCTCCATGCCGTTTCGGCGATTGAAAGCGACATGTGCCTCCGGTGGGCCATGCTGCTGCACGACATCGGCAAGCCGGTCACCAGGACCACGGACAGCAAGGGCGTGGACCATTTCTACGGGCATCCGGCGAAGAGCGAGGCCCTTGCCGGAGCCATACTGAGAAGGCTGAGATTCGATAACAGGAGCATTGACAGGATACTCAAGCTTGTCAGGCTGCACGACAGGGAGATCGCCCCGGCTTACAGGGCCGTCGCAAGAGCGGTGTGCGCAGTGGGCGGGGATATTTTCGAAGACCTCCTGAAGGTTAAGGCGGCTGATAAGACCGCCCAGAGTCCGGACCACAGGGAAGAGGGACTGAACGCGGTCGGGGAGATAAGACGTATATATCTGGATATGATGGAGGACGGGCGGTGCCTCAGCCTGAAGGATCTCGCCGTTGACGGAGACGACCTTATCGGGATAGGCCTGCCGAAGGGAAGGGAAATAGGCAGGGTTTTGAAGCAGCTGCTCGAAAGGGTAATTGACGAGCCCGGCCTGAACCGGAAAGACAGGCTTCTGGAGCTGGCGGGAGAATTGGCCTCCAATGGCTTGAAGAAAAAATGAGTGCATAGCACTCCGATTTCATACCAATACTCTATACGGAAGCCGCAGCACGAACGCCAACCTGCCTCATAAACCGGGTGCGCCCGGGAGGCAGCCGGCCTTGGCGGGCAGCTGCGGCTTCCGCATGCGGCCGGCTTCACCCCATGGCCATTTTCGGTTGTAATTGCTCCCGTCATATTATAATATATAAGCTGTTAAAGGTAATATAAGGCTGACCTCCCGCTTTAAAATTTTGCATAATAAACGAAAGGGTGAATCTTATGCCGTTGATTGACATGCCGCTGGAGGAATTAAAGAAATATGAGGGTATCAGTCCGTGCCCCGAGGACTTTGATGGATTCTGGGACCGGTCGCTTGAGGAGATGAGGGCCGTGGACCCGAAGGCCGAGCTCGTCCCAAGCGAATTCCGGGCTCCTTTTGCCGAGTGCTTTGACCTTTATTTCACCGGTGTCGGAGGCTCAAGGATACACGCAAAATATCTTCGCCCCAAAAACGCGCCGAAGCCGCATCCCGCCGTCCTCCAGTTCCATGGGTACAACTGCGGCTCGGGCGATTGGATAGAAAAGCTGCCCTATGCGGGTATGGGCTTTTCCGTGGCGGCGCTTGACTGCAGGGGCCAGGGCGGTACCTCGCAGGATCTGGGGCAGACTACGGGGAATACCATACACGGACAGATAATAAGAGGACTTGACGACGGGCCGGAAAAGCTGCTGTTCCGAAGCATTTTTCTGGACACCGCGCAGCTTGCCCGCATTGTAATGGACATGCCCGAGGTGGACGTCGGAAGGGTCGGAGCAATGGGCGCTTCACAGGGCGGAGCCCTGACGCTTGCCTGCGCCTCCCTGGAGCCGCGGATTAAAAAGCTGGCGCCGGTCTACCCCTTCCTCTGCGATTTCAAAAGGGTGTGGGAGATGGATCTTGCCGAGGCGGCCTATCTTGAGCTTCGCAGCTACTTCCGCCAGTATGACCCGACGCATTCAAGGGAAGAGGAAATATTCGGCAGGCTTGGGTACATAGACGTGAAAAATCTGACCCGCCGTATACGCGGCGAGGTTCTTATGGCAACAGGGCTGATGGACAAAATATGCCCTCCCTCCACGCAGTTTGCCGCCTACAACAGGATAACCTCCCCCAAGGATATGGTCATCTATCCGGACTTTGGACATGAGCCGCTGCCCGACTTCCCGGACAGGGTATTTATGTTCATGGCGGGTCTTTAAAAACAGATAAGGTTCTGCAGCTACGGGATTTTACCGGAACTTTTATGGAAGCGCTTCGTCATATTACCGGTATGATTTTACTACTATTTCACGGAGGGGTTTATGAATATTAAAAGAATGATTTCGTCTGTTTCCCTTATTGCAGTCCTTTCTACCTCCCTGCTCGGCGCGGCTGTTTTTGCAGACGACACCGGCACGGCCATAAGCGAGGAAAAGCTCAAGCTCATGATAGCCGCGGGCGAGCCCATACCGGGGCAGACGGCGGCCGAGGTAAATGTAAAAATAAAGAAGGATAAGGCGACAGAGATTGCCCGGACCATGCTTGAGGACGCATCCGCCTTCGATATCAGCAACGCTTACCTGAATCCGGCCTACAGCGGCGTTAACAGCTCCTGGAGCATCAATTTCTTTAATAAAAACGCTCTGGGCGTAAACGCGAATGTCAATGTGGACGCGGATACAGGAGATATCACAGGGTACAGCATATGGCAGAATAATTACGGCCAGCAGAATTATATCGCCAGGTATACAAAGGCTGAGGCTCAGGCATTTGCCGAAGACTTCCTCAAGAGCAAAGTTAAATATGATATGAGCGGCTATGAGCTGCAGGCCGAGGACCCCTATTCGGGAGTGTACAGGATGGGGGGCGTAAAAGACACGTTTGTTTACAACTATATGTATATAAAAAAGATCAACGGCGTTGTGCTGCCTTCAGACACCGTTTATGTCGGCGTTGACGGCTCAAACGGAAAAGTGACCAACTTCAACCACAACACTGTGGCTGTGGACATGAGCAGGCTGCCTTCCGCAAATAATGCCATGCCCGCGGACAAAGCTCTTGAAAAGTATAAGGAGACCTTAAGCTTTTCGCTGCAGTACGTGACTCAAAACCAGGAAAGCCCTTACGGTCAGGCATTACCGCCGAAGGTGCTGGTTGCGTATGTCCCGTCTTACTATTCGGACTACCTTGACGCGGAAAAGGGATTTCTGGTCAATTATGACGGCTCCCAGCTCATTGTCGGCAACCTGGAGCAGCCGGACGCCAAGCCCGTCCCCATGAAGCCTGACGCCGTCCTTCCGGCGGCCTCGCCCAAAACCGAGGCCCAGGCGCGTACGATAGCCGAGGGCTATAGAAAGAATATACAGGAACTGTTTGACGCAAAGTTCGACGACGTTACTCCCGGTCAGCCGGAGTATTACGGAGGCCAGAGCGATGTCTGGACATACAACTGGAGCAAGAATTCGGGAAATACCAATTACTATATTAATATCTCCGTCAACAAGGCTACGGGCAGGATCGCCAATATGGGCTTCGGCAGGTATGATAACGTTAACGAAAAGACGGCGGCGTCCGGACAGTATCCGCCCGCGGTCAAGGAAAAGGTAACCTGGAGCATGGGCAAGGAGAAAGCGCTTGAGATGGTCAAAAAAATGGCGCCGGAGATGTACGGCTTTTATGCGGACCGGAATCTTAAGGAGCCGGCTCTGTCCGAGGATGCCAGAAATACTATGCGCGAATACAGCTATGTCTTTACGAGGGTCGAAAACGGCATACTGTTCAGGGACAATTCCATGAGCATAAATATAGATCGCGAGACGGGAGACGTCAAGGGCTTCAATAT